>JAKLJW010000016.1:79023-102692 GCA_023150935.1 Candidatus Binatia bacterium
GATCGAAGTTGGCTCCGCTCAGGCGATCCTGGCCGCACAGGAAGGCGCGGCGCACGCAGCGGCTGATGCAGTGGTAGTAAGCGGTGGCCTCGATGTCGATCTGTGTGTAGCGCGGACCGGGCACGCGCCGAGTGTGGCGATGTATAGGATTATTGTCAAGGGCCTATACGCCCACGTTGGCGAGTGCCAGGCGGACGGCCCCGCCCTCGTAAACCTTGATGATGGGTGTCTCCATCTATCCTCATGAACCTTGATGATGGGTGTCTCCATCTATCCTCATGTTGATGATGGGTGTCTCCATCTATCCTCTTCTCCATCTATCCTCTCCTCTTGATGATGGGTGTCTCCATCTATCCTTCCATCTATCCTTCTCCATCTATCCTCTCCCGCATGTGCTCGCCGGACACCATTCCAACTTCCAATTCGCGCGACCTTGTAACAAAGTCAAAGGCGGACGACGGGTGCGTGAGGTTGCGCCGCCGGCCCCTGCGCGTCTTTGCGTGACACCCCGTTTCGTCGCGGGTGGTCGGCGGCGTGACCGCAGCGCCGGGGTTGGGACCGGCGGCCCGCTGCGCGGTCCTGCCCGGCAACCGTCTCGAAGCGCTGAAGCACGATCGCAAGGGACAGTACAGCAGCCGCTCACCGGCGACACCGCCCTGCGGCTCGCCCACTTCTTCGGCACCAGCGCGCAGTTCTGGTTGAATCTCCAATCGCTGCACGATCTGCGCCTCGCCGAGCGCAAAGCCGGAAAGGCTATCAAGGCCCTTCCGACGCTTAAGCGCTCGAAGGGAAAGACGGCGCTCCACGCCGAACGCCACCAAAGCATGTGAAACAGATCGATAGCCGGCGACCAGGTTCCGCGGGGACGATGCTACCTCTGGTACGTTTCACTGCCCCCTGCCCCAGGGCGCCGAGCATCGGTTAACGCCGCATCAAGGACGGCCGGTCTGGTTAACGTTGTAAACGTTAGATATGATAACGCCGTGAACGTTAACCAGTTGAACGAGCTGTTGTCGCGCGGCGAGATCGATCGCGAGGATATGTGGCCGCGGCTCGCCGAATACGAGGCAAAGGCGGTACCCTTTCGGTTCGAGTTCGGACTCGATCGCCTCCCGACCGAGCCCGGTCTGGTCGTGGTTCGCGGCCCACGTCAGTACGGTAAGAGCACCTGGCTGGATCTCGAGCTCAGGAACACCATTGTCGATCACGGCGCGGGGTCGGCGTTCTACCTGAACGGGGACGAGATCCTTTCCGAGGCGGTATTGTACGAGCGGCTGCACGAGCTCGATGCGGCGTTCGCCGCGACGGTGTCGGTACGCCGCATCTTCATCGACGAGATCACGGCCATCGCGGACTGGGAACGAGCGATCAAGCGTGCCTACGACGAAGGGCACCTGCGGCGCACGCTCGTCGTCACCACCGGCTCTCGCGCGCGCGATCTGCGACGCGGCGGCGAGCGCCTGCCGGGCCGCAAGGGCCGTCTCGCGCGTACCGACTACATCTTCCTGCCGGTTTCCTACCGCCAGTTTCATCGCGAGTGCTCCGCCCAACTCGGCGACAAGACGTGGATCGCTTACTTGCTCTCGGGGGGAGCTCCGCTGGCCGCGAACGACATCTTTCAGTTCGAGCATATCCCCGACCACTTCGTGACCATGATTCGCGATTGGATGCTCGGTGACATCGTTGCCACCGGCCGCAGCCGCCTGGCGTTCGGGCAGGTCCTGTCCACCATCTTCCGTTTCGGCGGAACTCCGGTGGGCTTTGCCAAGCTGGCGCGCGAATCGGGGCTCGCCAACAACACCGTAGCCAGCGGTTATGTCGAGCAGCTTTCCGATCTTCTCTGCGTGCTACCGCAGTGGTCATGGAACGCCGAGCGGGGCCGCTACGACTTTCGCAAGCCGAGCAAGCTCGCTTTCGTGAACCTGGCGGCCGTCACCGCCTGGCATCCGGCAACGCTGCGTTACGTGCACGAGTTCGAAGCTCTCGATGCTCGCACCCGCAGCATGCTCGTAAAGTGGCTCGTCGCCCAGGAGCTATGGCGGCGGGCCGCATGGGCCGGGGCAGAACCGGAAGGGCTCGGCTTCTGGCAATCGCGCGATCACGAGGTCGATTTCGTCGCCAGGGGCGAGGAATGGATCGAGGTGAAGATCGGCCGGGCCGGTCCTCTGGACTTCAGTTGGTATCCCAAGACCTTCCCGCGTGGCCGGCTGACCGTGATTTGCGCCACGCCCTTCGAGACCGAGCGCATCCGCGGCGTCACGCTGCAAGACTTCTTGCTGGAAGGGCCGTCGCGCATGCCTGCCTGACCTTTGCCGCGCCAACGAATACGCGATCGATTTCGACGCATCTCGCCACGCTCGCCAGCCACCCCAAGAGGCCGGACAGCGCGGGGCCGTCACGTCATTGTCGTCGCCGGGCCGCGCGTCGTGCGACGCCGACGGGCTCGGCCCGATGACACCCCGGTGCGGTTGCGGCCGTTGGCGGCGGGGGCAACCACGGCGGGTTGCCCCGACGGTTTGCGGCTGCGGGAGTCCTCGGGTTCAGTACGCCCGAGCCGCAGCCCCGATTCGATTCGCGTCGCGGGGCGGACGGTCGAAGACCCTTCTCGCGACCGGCGATCGGAGCGCAATGCGGTGGGTGGTTGACGTCCTCTACCTGCTCGCCAGGCTCAGCGCAGGAGCGTGAAGCCGGGCAGCGTGGCGGCGCGCCGGTCGAGCGTGTAGGTCGTGTCGGCCCCGACACGAGAGCCGACGATCCCGATCAGATGGTCCGGAAACTGCCCCCCGGATTCCTCGTACCGGCCGAGCGCCGTTTCGACGCTCGGCCGCTCTTCCAGAGCAAAGATAGCGTCGCCCAGGAGTGCCCCAATGGCGGCGACGATCTCGCGCTTGCGGAAGCCGTAGACAGCCGACAGAACCCAGCACATCTCGCAGAGAACGATATGGCTGACGAAGACCGCATCTTCGCGACGCTCGATGTCGTCAATGAGGTGCTGCACTTTCGCGGACTGGGCCGCGTCGTCCTGGGTGAGATGGCGAACCAGGATGTTGGTGTCGACGGCGATCATCGGCGGGGCACACGATCCGTGAGGGCGCGCGCGATTCCCCGATCCATTTCCTCGACCGTCGGCGCCTGCCAGTCGGCGGGGAGGAACTTCTTCAAGGCTCCGGCAGAACACTGCCCGGGCCGCCACGGGCGGACGCGGACAGTGCCTGCCTCGACCTCGAATACGAGGATGTCCCCCTCGTGCACGCCCAGCGCGTCGCGCACGGCCTTGGGCACGGTGACCTGGCCCTTGCTGGTGACTACGGCTTGCGCCTTCACGACCGCTCCTTACTCGTTCAATGAACGTAAGGGATTCTCGCGGAACGTTCAATCGGGGAGAACCGGGGCTGGCTGGACAGCCGGCGCGCGGCCCTGCCACCGCGCTGGCACTCGCGCGCGTGAAGGAGTTCGCTACGCCGCACCACACATCGTTGTAATCCGGCGGAAAAACGACGGCGCGGAAATAGTCGATCGGCGGTCGCGAGCACGGTCGAAGACCCTTCTCGCGACCGGCGATCGGAGCGCAATGCGGTGGGTGGTTGACGTCCTCTACCTGCTCGCCAGGCTCAGCGCAGGAGCGTGAAGCCGGGCAGCGTGGCGGCGCGCCGGGCGAGCGTGTAGGTCGTGTCGGCCCCGACACCGCACTTTCCCGCGCTGCTACCCCGGCGCGCCGTCGAGAATCACGACCCGCATGATCTTCTCCAGCACCTGAATCGCCGTGAGATTGCGTTGGTTGTAGCCGTAGCGCAGGGCGGTGCTCCCAAAATCGGCCCCCTGGTCGCCACGGTAAACACTCGGATGAACTCCGTCGGCGTCCATCCCACGGTTGATCATCGCCGGCGCTTGCAGCGCGAGCCAGTAATCCCATAGCGGGACCTGCTCCACCCGCGCGACCTCGGTGACGACCTGATTGTACGGACCGACGCGCGCACCTAATGACGCATCGTCGAGCCGCGGCGGAATCGTGCTGAGGACCGGAATGACCCCGGCCGCGAGCGTCTCGGCGACGATGTGCGTCAGGTTGTCGCGAAACATGCCCGGATCGTTGTAACGCTCGAGGTCGTTGGTGCCGTACATGATCAGGGCGACGCTCGGATGCAGCAGGTGCAACTCGCAACGCAGCGCCAGATTAAACGGCGCCGGGCAACGCGAGTCGGGCGGATCGAGTGGCGCCAGCGCCGAATTCGTCGTCCACCCTGCCACCGCGCTGGCACTCGCACGCGTGAAGGAATTCGCTACGCCGCACCACACATCGCTGTAATCCGGCGGAAAAACGACGGCGCGGAAATAGTCGATCGCTGGCGCCAGGCTCGTGTACGAGCCCAGGACCTCCGAACCGCAGCCAACGTCCTTCAGGAACGACCCGGACTCGGTGATGCTGTCGCCGATCTTGGCAAAGACGGCGGCGCGATTGCCCGCCGCCCGACCGGACAAATAGACGGTTCGCAAACGCGCCTTCAGCGACGCGTCGATAACGGGAACGATCGGCGGCGTCGACAGTAGCGTCCCGGTGGGAGTGGGACTGGGTGTGCGCGTCGCGGTTCTGAAACCGGTGGGTGTGCGCGTGACGGTGCGCGTCGCCGTCGCGGAGAATGCCGGCGTCCGCGTAACGGTGATCGTGGGCGCCACGGTCCATGTGGGAGTTCTTGTGACTGCCAGGGTCCGTGTGGGCGTTCTTGTCGCCGTGCGCGTCGGCGTCGACCAGCGCCGCGGTGTAGGGGTGCGGGTTCTCGTCGGCGTCCGCGCAGCGGTGCGGGTTCTCGTTGGCGTCCGCGTGGCGCCGACTACGACGGTCGCCGTCGAGGTCCGCGTCGGCGTCCGCGTCGCCGTCGCGGTTCGTGCCACGGTGCGCGTCGGAGAGAGGGTAGACGTTCGCGCCACCGTGGGCGTCGCTGTGTTCCCCGGCCCCGACGCGGAGACGTACGCGCCCGCAGGTCCCGTGGCCATCCGCGCATAGCCGTCGCGGTCGCTCGGCACGTTGTTGCTCAAGTCGCCCGCCGGTACCGGCGGCCGCGAGGGAGCGTCCGTCCACGCGAAATCGGGAACCGCATACGTCCCGGCACCAAAGACGTTACTGTCGGCGACCGGACGAAAGTTGCCCCCGGCGGGGTTTGCGAGTTGCGGTTGCAGCGTGTTGATGGAGTTCTCGGCACGCAGTTGACTCGCATTGCACGTCGGGTTGCCGGGCTGACATCCGTCGCCGGAGTCCTCGATGCCCAGGGGATGATCGGCCGGCCCGTTCCAGACGATGTTTCCGCGGATTTGCAGGTTGGTGTCGGTGCGCGCCGGCGACGGAATGTTCGAGCCGGCCGAAGGCGTGCGCGGGCCATAGATGGCGAAATGCTGCCACTGGCTCTGATAGCCGGGCGGATTATAGACGATGTTGTTGTAGAGGAAGACGTTGCTGTTGGGGATCGGCTCTTCGCCGCCCACCGTTGCCGTACCCCAACCTCCGGCGGTGCGGTTCGCGCTGCAACGCCCGGTATCGCCGTCGCAACTGCGTAGGCCAAACACGGCCTCGATCGCATGACTGCGCCGGCCGACGCGGTACAGCGTATTGTAGGCCATCAATATGTTGTAGCCGCCGTTGACGCCGATCCCGGCGCCGTCGGTATCGTGGATCACGTTGTTGATGAACTTGATGTCGTAGGCTTCGTAGTGCAGCCAGGGCGATGTCATGAACTCGAAACCGGTGCCCTGGCCGGCCGAGAACCCACCCGTTCCACAGTCGAAATACTCGTTCCCCTCGATGCGCAAGTAGGCCGAGCCGCCCTTGGCATACTCGCACCAGTCACCGGCGTTGTGGATGCGGCTGCGGACGATGTGCCCGTACTGCACGGCGACGAAGTCTATGGCGTTGTCCCCCGCACCCGAGATGTCGCTGTCCTCGATGTACACGTGTTGCGACTGATTGATCTTGACCGTTTCTTGCGGACCCTGGCCGCCGCCGCTGGTGATAGTCGAATCGCGAATCAACAGGTAATTGCATTGCTCGCAATGAAACGGATCGCCGGTCGCCTGAATGCGCACGCCGAGCAGGTAGAAGTAGCGGGTGTCGAACACATTCAACGCGGGCAGAGTCGCAGTTCCGGGGCCGTCGGCAGCCTGCAGGATAACCGGGAACTGGAACGTGCCGTAGCGCCGTTCCCAGTAATGGGGCACCGAACCTTCCGGGTATGTCCCGGCGACCAGCACGATACGGTAGCCGGTCACCGTCAGGGTGACGCCCATCTGAACGCGGTTCCATGCCGCCGTCACCGTGCGTAACGCCGTCGCGCGGGAGCTACCGGGGTTGCTGTCGTTGCCGTTGACCGGGTCGACCCAGATGTCGGTCAACGTCGGCGCGCCGATGTCATAGTCGTTCGGAGCGCCGGCAAGCGCGCCGGACAAGGGATCTTGAGCGCGAACCGGCAGGGCAGTAACGGCCAATCCGATCGCGGCCAGCATGGGGAAGAGCACGGATATCGATCCGCGATGCGTCCTGGTGTGCGAAGATCCCATAACCCGTCCTCTGGCCAATCGATCTGGCAACTTTTTTTGCCGGTCTCCGGCGGCGAAACGCACGGAAGATCCGGCCGAGATCGAGAGGAGCAAGTCTCGCACCATGAAGTGCACGCCGCCGGAGCGCGAGCGATGCGTGCGCCGTGTGTTCGACGAGTGACACTGGCGAAGTCTACGAATGACACGCCGGCATGTGCCATGCGACGCGGGCAGGCGCGGGGAGGGTTTGCGCTCCCGGCGCCTGCGAACTGGTAAGCCACTCGCGCCCGCGTCACCCGGGTTCGTTAGTGGGGTCGAAGACGGCCTCGACCTCGGCCAAGAGCCGCGGCAGATGCGATTCGACGATACCCCAGACCGTCGCGTCGTCGACGGCGTCGTACGTGTGGATGATCCGGTTGCGGAAAGCCACGATGCGCGGCAACTCCGAGATTGCGGCCGCGGTTGCAGGATCCGTGCGGCGCAGGCGATTCAGCGCTTCGGCGACGATTTCGAACTCTCGTTCAATCGTGCGCCGGAACCAGCGGTCGGCTTCGTAGTCGGCGAAGGTGTAACCGCGGCAGCGTGCCAAAATGCTGCGGCCAGCGTCGGGGATGTCATGCAGCAGCTTCTTGGTCTGCGCATTCATATACGAGTAGCCGCGTCCGTTCGATCTCCCGACGGAAGTAGGGGTTTCGAACCGACTCCTCGGTGATGACGTCTACGTGTCGACCGAAGATCTGCTCGAGTGCCTCGCTGAACCCGAGGACGCGATCGGCGTAGGCCCCGGTAGGCTGGCGGTCGAGAAACCTGACCAGAAAATCCAGGTCGCTCCCTTGCGGATCGAACCGGTCCGTTGCGGCCGATCCGAAAAGATAGAGGCGTCGCACGCGAAACCTGCGGCAGATCTCCGACACCGTGTCGAGGTTGCGTTCGACGAGTGCGTTCATGCAGCCCGGTCCTGCTTGGCGACGTGTCGTAGGGAGGTCATTGGGCGGGGACGCTCGACTGTCCTACGAGTAGTCTGACATACGGGACACGGCAAGGCGAACCGCCCGGGTGCGCGTGCAGATCCGGTCACAAGATCGCCGGAACGATCATCGCAACGTAGAGCGCCAACCCTACCGCCCACGCGCGCCAGTCGAGTTCGATCGCGCCTTCGGCCTGCGAACGCCAGGAACACACCCCGAGGAGCAGCAGCCACACGGCCCAGGCGGGGAATCCGAAGTCGAGTAACGGGCCAAACATCTGCGGCGCGATACCGAGTTGCTCGAGCGCCAGCACGAGCGCGAACGCGCCCAGCGCGATGCCGGCGCTTCCCAGCCGAGCGTCGATCGCGCCTTGCCGTCGCAAGCCCGCGGACACCAGGATCGTCCACAGACCGAGACACAGGTTGGCAGCGTGCTCGCCGAGCGCCATGCCGGCGTAGCGGTTGAACGCTCCCTCGACGATGACGATGGCGCTCACCGTCGGGGCGTCGGCGCCGGCCATACGGTCGGCCAGGTACGGCACCAGAATCGCCCAGCGGATGAAGCCCGCCATCTGCAGCACCCCGCAGACGATGCCGAACACCAGCGCCAACCGGACGGCAGCGGAGGGCCGCCGACAGAGCGACCAATCGACGAGCACCGCGATGGCGACCTGACTGAGCCCGGTGAGCGCGAGCAGCCAGTACGTCGGTTGGACGACGGCCTGTTCGCGGCGAAACAGCGCCAGGCGCTCGACGGCGGGTAGCCGCAGCACCTCGGGGAACTGAAACACGGCCGCGAGAACGGTGAAGCCGGCAAAGAGAGCGACGAGGTGAACCACGATCAGTGCTGCCGTCCATCGGTGAACCTGGCCACCCCGCGTCGTCATCGAACCGGTCATCTTGCGCTCCTGCGATAGTTTCGCGGGGTCATCCCGACCACGGTCTTGAAGCTACGCTGAAAGTGAGCCTGGTCGGCGAAGCCGCAGGCGTAGCCGATGTCGGCGAGCGACTCGTCGCCGTCAAGCAACATCTTCGAAGCCATGGCCACACGCGACGAGCGCAGCACGGTGGCGAATCGGTTGCCGGTAGCCGCCAACTCGCGCTGCAGCGTTCGCGTCGAACAGGCGAGCGCGCGTGCTGCCGCCTGCAGACTCCACTCGCGCGCCGGATCGCCGGCGATCGAACGCCCGAGCCGCGCCTCGACGTCTTCGCCGCGGCGCCATGCCAGCTCGGCGGACCGAGTCGGTCCGGGCAGCCAGCGAAAGGTCCAGCGCCCGGCACGCGTCGGCAGCTGCTCGAGCTTGACGTTACGGGCGCCAAAAGTACGCAGCAGGCCGCGGAGAACGCCGCAGATCAGGTAGTGCTCTGCCATGACCGGCGGTGCCCCCTGGGTCGCGTAGTGCCGGCAGCGCCAGGTTCCGGGAACTTCGGCGTCGATCCGAGTGCGATGAGTCGAGTGGTAGTAGCCCTCGAGGCGCATCCACTTCTCAGCCAGCACCTGCGTGTCCGGCGACGCGAGCAGAACACGCACGGGTGGCAAGTAGGTCGCGTCCCGAAGGGCGTCGCCGACGTCGAGAATGGGCTGCGGGCCGCCGACGCGCAGAGCGTGACGCAGGACACGGCGCTTGACCGAGTCGTCGATGAGCGCGCGTCCGAGCCAGTCGCTAACGCCGACTCCGGGCGGCAGGAGCCGCGGGTCTCGCTCGTGAAGGTAGCGGATCATGAGGGCCGTCAGTGCAGCATGGGTGAATGTCATGAATTCCTCACGATTCGCGCCGCCAGTGCCGGGCACAGACGATCGATCCACCGGAACGGGCGCGCCCATCCCACATCGATCCGTTCGGCGCCCCGGTGCAAGCCGGCGAGCAACGCACGTGCGACCTCCTCGGGAGGAATTTTCCGCCGACCTCGACCCGACGTCATGTCGGTGTCGACCAGTGGCGGGACCAGCTCCACGACCGCAACGCCGCGATCGCGCAGAAGATCGCGAAACGCGATCGTAAACACGCGCAGTCCCGCCTTTGTGCCGCAATATACCGGCGCCGTCACCCTGGGGTGCCGGGCCAGAATCGACGTCACATTGACGACCGTCCCCTGCCCCGCCTGCAAAGGGGCCAGCAGACCGGCCGCCAGCGCGATCGGCGCCAGCAGGTTGAGCTGCAGCGCGCGTTCGGCGCGCACCGCCGCCGTGGCCTCCAGGCCGCCGTCGTGCTGCACTGCCGCGTTGTTCACGAGCAGACTCAGGCGCGGTGCCCAGGCGGCGGCGTGGGAGATCAACCGGTCGCGTTCCGCCGCGATCGCAAGGTCGGCGGCGTACACGTCGATCCCGGCGGCCTCGGCGGCCACCGCCCGCAAGCGGGGAAGGTCGCGCCCCACGGCCAGCACACGGAAGCCGTCGGCGGCCAGGGCCAGCGCGATCGCTCGACCGATTCCCCGACCGCCGCCGGTCACCAATGCCGTGCGCTCGCCGGCGGAACCCGCACCGTTTTCCATGGAGTCCGATTAGCGCCGATCGCTGTCCGAGTATTGAACGATCACGCCAAATTGCTCCCGTCTCGCGCCGAGGCGACGAATTCCCGGGCTCGCCCACCCCGACGGGAGAGACCTCGCCGCCCGCCGGCAGGGCTATCGGTATCGACCCGCTCCTGCCGCACCGTGCTCTGCGTTGGCGCGTGAGCGGGGAAATCGCACAGGGCAACCACGGGGGGTTGCCCCTATCGGGCCGGGCATCCGACAGAAATCGGCGTTGCGGCACGACAGACGACCGACACGGTGGGGCGGTTGTCGGGGCCGGATGCAGGCCCCCGTGCGTGCCCGCCGGATGGTATCCGTTCGGGCAACCGCGGGCTATGATGCGCAACGCCTGCGGCGTGGAAATGCCTGCCGGTGAAGGATGCCGGCGCCATAAGTTAACCCCTACGCCCCCAGACCCTCAGGCGCCCCAGACCCTCTGGCCCCCATTTTCGACTGGCGATTGGCCGGGCCGTGTAGAAATGTAACGGACTCGGCGCCGACGGTCGGGGGATCGTGCGGGGCGGCGGGGCCGGGCGAAAGGACGTGCACCTGGAATTCACCGCTCGATGGCCGGTAGCTGCAGCTCTCGTCGTGCCGCTGTGTCTGGCGGTCCTTGCGGCCCCCCTCTCTGCTGCCGGCGGAGGTCGCCGGCACGCTTCGCTTCCAGGACGGCGCGGCGAGTGCATGCGAACTCCCGGGAGATCGCTGCGTCGAGATCGAGGGCGATCGCATGGTGGAGGTGTTCGCTCCCTGGGGGGTACGCGTCTACCGGATAGTCCGGCAAGGGGCGCCGCCGAGCGTGGGGGTGCCCAGTGGTCCGGCCCGGGCATTCATGCGCGGGCCCGAGCTTATCTGTGTTGGCGCCCCGGGCCCCTCCTCGCGCCCGCTCTTTCCTTGGGGGGCCGCAACGGCACGGGCTCCGGCGGTTCGGTCAACAGCGCCTCGGCGACGTAACGATCGAAGTCGAAAAACGCCCGGTAGTCAGGAACATCCTTGAACCCACGATCGATCATCATATGGCGGCCGTCGACGCCGACACCGAGAACGTGCGGCCCACTGCTGCCGGTTCGGACCATGTCGACGACGCCAACGCGCGTGCCGACGACTTCGGCGGCCCGCAACGCCACCTTCTGCGCCTCGTCGGACACACTCTGCAGGAAGCGATACTTCGCGCCGCGGCTCGCCGAGACGATCCAATCCGAGGGACGCTCGTAGCGGTCGCGGTAGCGTTCGGTCCAGAAGACAATGTGATGATCGACGACATAGGCCCGCAGCACCTGGGCCGGGGTGACGCTGCGGGTGGTGAGGGTGGCGATCAAGCGTTGCGCGTAAAACGGCCCCGGGTACGTGAGCAGATCGCCGTCGAGTTGGCGCCGGCCGCCGGCCGCCGGCGCGATGCGATAAAGGTGACTACCGCCGTCGCCGACCAGTTGGCCGTCCTCGATCCACACGACGAGATGGCCATGTCCGCCGCAGCCGTAACGGTCCTTGAGCACCGCGAAGCGGTGGGCAAGGACGAACTCGTGCAAGTGCGACGGGTCGGTACTGACCAGCGTTTCGGGTACCGGGATCCCGCGGTCGAGCAACCGCTCCTGCGTGGCGAGCCGGTCCCAACAGAGGTCCTGCGCCGCAACGGCAGGAACGATCTCGGCGCGCGGACAGAGATCGCGCAACAGGCCGGCAGCGTCCGGGCTCTCGGCGGGTGCGTCGAACGGCAGAACATATAGACGGTGCACGTGCGCACACAGGGCCGGGGCGGCAACGGCGGCTTCGACCGCGATCGGGTGAATGCTCTCGCCGGCGGCGGCCGCCGCGGCGCAGAGGTCACGCATCGCCGATTCGACGAAAGGAGCGTACGGACGCCCGTACAGGCAGGCAATCATGGCGCACCCGTGCGACCGCGCACCCTCGGATCAGGCGAAGAACTCCTCGGCATCGCCACAGGTGATCGGCAGTTCTTTGACCTGATTGGTGCGGTAGACACGCACGTTGACCACGTCTCCCGGGCGATGTTCCCACAGCCGCCTGTACAGCTCGCCCCGGTTGGCAACCTCCTGGCCATCGACCGCGAGGACGATGTCCCCGGCCTTGAGGCCGGCGCGATCGCCGGGCGTATCGGGCAGGACGCCGGCGACGACGACGTGGTCGCGAAACGTGTAGCAATACAGACCGATCCAGGCGCGCTGCGCACGCGTGGTGCGCCGGCCGAATTGCAGCAGCTCGTTCTTGTGATCGCTGTAGTAATCGACGGGAATGGCGAGGGTGAAACGACCGACCTCGCCGAGATCGAGCGAGACGATACCGATAACCCGTCCGAGCAGATCGAGCAGCGGCGCGCCGCCGACGCCGGGATTGGTCGCGGTGGTGGTGATGGCTCGGTCGAGCGAGTACTCCCAGTAAGCGTCGAACGGACCGAGCGAGGTGATGCCGCCGTCGTGCAGGCGACGCTTGTTTTCGCTGGCGGCGGCGACGATGAACACGTCCTGCCCGATTTTGAGGTCGGCGAAGGTACCGAGCGGAAGGGCGCCGGGGAGCGTGCGGTCGGCCTGCACAATGGCCACCCCGGAGGCGAAGTCCTGGGCAACGACGCGGCCCGGCACTTCGGTATCGTCGGCGAGGGAGACGGTTACCGAGCTGCTGCCGAGAACGACATAGTTGACCGTCAGGATCAGGCCGGCGGGGTCGACGATCACGCCGGAGCCCAGTCGTTCGGTTCCGAGTATACCGGCGGATGGATGGCTCTCCGCAATTGTCGTATGCAGCGCCACGGTCGCGGGTACCACGTGCTGCAACAGCTTAATTGACGCGTTCATGGCCGGCGGCTCGACGCGGTACCTTGGCGCGGCGGGGCAGGGCTTTGCAAGCCCGGGTCGGGCAAAAGTCACCCCGGCAACGCCCTTACGCACCTGGCGGCGCGCCCGGGCGGGAGCCCGGAGGAACACGCCGCCCCGACATGGAACGAGGGCGAACTCGGTCTCCCGGTCCGGGCGCCGAGAGCGCCTTTCGACGAACCGCCGGCGCAGGGTTCCGCCGGGCGATCTTGACTCCGGCGCCGGGGACCTCGACAAACGGTGGGGTCGTCTTTGCAGGCACTGCATGCGCCTTCCCATCGAACTGCCGCTCGGTCTGCCGTCCCTGTTGCGGGGCGGTGCAGGCACGCCTCTTACCTGCGTGCTCGACGGCGCCGGACCGGAATCGTGGACGGACGGCCGGGCGATCGCCGGCTGGGGGCCGCGGGCAGTGCTTCGCGTGGCGGCGGACGGCGGAGCAACGGTACGCAGCGGGGCCGGGATCCAGGCCTGCGCCGGCGATCCGTTCGACCTCCTCGATCGGTTCGTGGCCGAGTGGAGTCCGCCGCCAGATCGCGTCCGCTCCCCCTGGGCGGGGGGAATTGTGGTGGCGCTCAGTTACGATCTGCGGCGCTGGGTGGAGCGGGTCCCGGCTCGGCTCGCCGATCCGCTCGAGCTCCCGGTTCTGCACGCGGCAGCGTACGACTGGTTCGTGGTTCTCGACCATCGGCACGGCGGCGTGAGTCTGGAAGTCAGGCCCGATGCGGGTCTCGACGCCTCGCGTCTGGCCGAGCGGATCGCGGGAGGCGCGCCGGCGGCGCTGTCGAACCGCGGCGTCGATCGCGTTGTGCGGCGCGAATTCTCGAAGGCCGCATACGCGGCGGCGGTGCGGGCTGCCCTCGACTACATCGCTGCCGGCGATATCTATCAGGTCAACCTGGCACAGCGGTTCGCGGTAACGAATCCACCGGCTCCGTTAGACGTGTTCGCGGCGCTGCAGCGTCATCCGATGCGGTTCGGCGCGTACGTCGACGCGGGTGACTTCAAGTTGTTATCGAACTCGCCGGAGTGTTACCTGACGGTGCGCGGCGAGGAGGTTGCGACTTACCCGATCAAGGGTACGCGGCGGCGCGCGGCCGATGCGGCCGCCGATGCGGCGCTCGCGTTCGACCTGCGTAGCGACCCGAAGGAGCGCGCCGAGCACGTCATGATCGTCGATCTCGAGCGCAACGATCTCGGACGCGTCTGCCGAGCCGCCTCGGTGCGTGTCGACGCGTTGGGTCGTATCGAGTCGTTTCCGACCTTGCATCACATGGTGTCGCGGGTGAGCGGCCGGTTGCGGAGCGACGTGTCGCTGGCAGGGCTTCTGCGCGCGACCTTCCCCGGGGGGTCGATCACCGGGGCGCCGAAGGTGCGAGCCATGCAGATAATCGACGCGCTGGAACCGGTGCCGCGCGGGTTCTACACCGGGGCGCTGGGCTGGATTCGTGCGGACGGCAGCAGCGTGTGGAGTCTGCTCATCCGCACGGCGATTGCCACCCCTGGCCTCCTCACCTACCATGCCGGCGGCGGCATCGTGGCGGACTCCGGCATCGACAGCGAGTACGAGGAATGCCTTCTGAAGGCCCGCCCGTTCTTCGCCGCAGTGGAGCAGGCATGAGTACGAGGGTTGGCGGGTACGTACATTTGAATGGGCTGCTGGTGGCTTCGGCGCAGGCGCGCGTCGCGGCGTTCGACCGGGGCTTCCTTTACGGCGACGGCATTTTTGAGACCGTGCGAATCTATCGCGGCCGGCCGTTCGCGTTGGCGGCGCATTTCGAGCGCCTGCGGTCTGCCGCTCGGGTTCTGGGGTTGCGACTGCCGAAGCGGCCGTGGGTGCAGGACATCGCCGCTTTGTTGCGGCGCAACGGCATGAGTGGTGCGGACGGCTGGGTACGGATCACCGTGACCCGCGGGGCCGGTGCGCCGGGCTTGCTGCCGCCGTCGCGGCTGGTGCCGACCGTGCTGATGTTCGCCGGGCACCTGGCGCCAGCGGTGGCCCGGGCGCAGCGGAACGGCGTGCGGGTCGTCCTGTTGCCGTTTGCGCGGGGCGGATTTCTCGCCGAGTTGAAGCTCCTCGATTACGTGCCCGGGATCCTGGGTCGCCGTCTCGCGGCCCGGCGTAAGGCCTACGAGGGGCTGTACGTCGACGCCGACGGGTACGTTACGGAGGCGGCAACGGCCAACGTCTTCGTGTGGGACGGGCAACGGCTGATAACTCCGCCGGTCGACGGGATCCTCCCGGGGGTAACCAGGCGTCTGGCGATCGAGTTGGCGGCGGCGGACGGGATGCCGGTAGTCGAGCGGCGTCTGAAGGCCACCGAGTTGCTGGCGGCGCGGGAGGCTTTCCTGACGTCTTCGACGGCGGAGGTGGTGCCCATCGTGACGGTGGACACGCGGCGGATTGGCGACGGGGCGGTGGGGGCACGGACCCGCCGTCTGCAGGGTCTCTACCGGCAATTAGTTGACAACATGTTGAGTGAGCGGCGGGGGCGGTAGCGGGTCGGCCCCCTCGATCTCGTCGTCGGTTTTGTGAGCCGGATGTCATGTGGCTTGGCAGCGGAATTGCTCTACCACAGGGCATGAAACGGCTCGCACGAAAGCAGCAGGCAGAGGAGCCGCCTCTCACGGCGGAACAGTTCGAACGCGCGGAAGCGGCAGTCCGCGATCTCCTGGCGGCGGATTCGGTGTTGCCCGAGCAGTTCTGGGGCATGCACGCGACGCCCAACATCGCCTCCGGGGAGCTCGCGTTGATGTGGGCCGTTTTCGCTGACGGGGTGGAGAGCTACCGTCGCAATGCGACGGCAAGGTCGGCCCACGGACGGGTCGAGTTCGAAGAAGCCGAAAGCTGGCTGTTGACCACCGATTGGGATTGGCCGTTTTCGTTCGTGAACCTGTGCAACGTGTTCGGGTTCAACGCCAACGGCATCCGCTGGGCCCTCCGGCGCTGGCGGCACCAGCAGCGCACGTGTGCGCAGTCGTCGCCGCGGCGCCGGTTCCGGCCGGTTATCCGCGCGGCGTAATCAAGAGGGTGTGTCGGCGGCCTGGCGCCGCTTCATGCAGGGGCAGCCGCCGGCGGTGTCGGCGGCTGCCTTGTCGGCGCCACTTGCCGCCGGTGCGGCGCACGCGCCCCCTCCGCAACATCCGCCGTCGGGCATGCACCCGCCGCCCGGGTTTCCGGTCGTGGTGGTATTGGGGACGGCGGCGGCCGCCGGCGGTTCCTTATTGGTGGCCTCCCGCCGCGCGGGGTCGGTGGCAAAGCCCGGGGTTGCCGTCAGCAGCGCCAGCGCCAGGCCCGCGAGCGCGCTTCTTACCGCGATAGTCATTCTCTCGTCTCCTCCGAAAGCCGTGCAGGCCGCGGACCCGGCCCGCCGATTCTGACGTTCGCATGGCGTCATCGGTTTGTCGAGCCATGCCCCGGGGGACGACGAAAATGTTGGACTTACCGGGGAGGGCGTGCGTAAATCGATAGGGTCGCAACCACCCCAAACCACTCAATGGAGTTCCATGACAGTATCGGACCCCGGCCGTCGACGCGTTGGTCTTATTGTTTGTTTGGTGCTCGCCGCTGCTCTCCAGGGATGCGGTGGCGGCGGAAATGGTGACGGGGGCGGGAACGGAAATCCGACTGCCACAGCCCAGGTGACCAATCCCGGGCAGGTCAACACGGCGACTCCGACCCGGCCGCCCGGCGCCCCCACCCTGACGCCGACTCGCACCGGCGGGACCACGGGAACGCGCACCCCGACCCCGACCGCGACGCGGACCGTACCGCCGGGGTCGACCGCGACGGCTACTCCGACGGTCGAGGGCAGTTTCGATATTGTGGTGCCACCCGGGGGCAACCTCCGCAACTACGTCCGCCGGGCGCCAGCAAACTCGACGCTGATTCTGAGCCCGGGCGCGTATGCGCCGATGCGTCTCGAGGCTGGAGACGTACAGGGGCCCATTACCCTTTACGCTGACGTCGAAGGGGCTTTCAGCGAAGTTGCGCCCGCCGAGGTGGTGATCAACGGCGGCACGCAGGCGGTGGCGGTAGAACTCCGTGAGGTCGCCGACATTACCCTCGATGGTTTGACAATGGTCGGGGGAACGAGCGCCGCCCTGCTGATAGTCGATAGTCCGGGAGTCATCATCGCCGACTGCACGATCCGCAAGAGCAAGGGACACGCAGTCGTGTTCGAACGCTCGGACGATGGTCTGTTCTTCAACAATCTGGTGCACGATAACGCCGGTACCGGCCTGCGTGTGCTGGGCAGCGATCTCCTGTTCGCCATCAACAACACGATTTACGGGAGCCGAGCGCACGGCGTGTTCATCGGCAAGAGCAATGGTCAGGCATCGACCAATCTCTTGCTGGAGAACAGCATCGTCAATCGGAATCAGCCGAGTGGCATCACCATAGACACGGTGGCGCCGTCCTCGCTGACTGGCTATTTCGGGGACTTCAATCTGAACAGCGACGGTTACGGGTCCGGGACTCCCCCCGGCGATAACGACATTAACGGCTCGGGCTCGTTGTCGGATCCGCAGTTCTTCCTGCCGTCGGCCGGAGATTTCCGCCTTTCGGCCACCAGCCCGGCCCTGGACGCAGGCGACTTCGAAACCGACCCCGGACTGGTCCCGTTCCTGACGGAGCGTACGACGCAGCGCGACCAGTCCCTCGATACGGAGCCCGTCGACCTCGGGTACCACTATCTGGTTGTGCCCACACCGACGCCGCGCCCATGAGGCGCGCCGGCTTACGATTTCCCTGGATCTGCGCGCGGGGAGGGCGAGGCTCCCGCCGAGCCGCGACGACCTGACGACGGCTCGGCGGGAGCCTCGCCCTCCCCGTGCGCCATGCAGAACTTCAGGACCTGGTAGCTCAGGCGTATCGAGGGACGGCTCTACGCCGGCGGCGCCACCGCGCGACCGCCGGCCATCGGGTCGCGCAAGGGTAGAGCTGACTAAATCGAGGAGGTAGGTTCGGCGGGCGACAGGTCGTCTTCTTCCGTCTCTTCGCCCTCGCCGCCCACTTTCTTCGCTTCGCGGCGTTCCGCCTTCCGCTTGAGCTTCTCTTCCTGTTTCAGCTTGCGCGCCATTTCCTTGCGGCGTTTTTGGTCCCGTTTGAACGTCTTGCCACCTGCCATGTGCGTGCTCCTTTCCGCGACCCGGCCGCGCGGGGGCTGCCGGCGATGGACAATGCCTGCACTGTCCGACGCACGTGAGCGTACCAGAGACCATCAGGGTCGGCAATTAACGTACCGAAGCGGCGCTGCCCTCGCCGGTTGTCCTGCGGTGACGCGGCGCCTATAACGGCGCCTTCGGCGCGGCCCTCGCCGGCGTCGACGGAAAAGGCATGACAGCCGACGAGAAGCTCAAGCTTACTGTGCGTTCGCTGCGCACCGTGTTGCTCCTGTGCGCGCTGGCGCCGGCGGCGCCGGCCCGGGCGCAACCGACGATCGCGCCGCGCGTGGCGGGGCTGTACGTCGGCCAGGAACGGGTCGTCGAGGGCAAGGTGCTTTCCGCGCAGCGCGAGGGGAACACTGTGCGGCTGCGTTTCGGCACCGGACCGAACGATTTCGTGGCGACCCTTTCCATCGGACTGCTCAGCGACTTTCCCGAGAACCCGGATGAAGCCTACGTCGGCAAGACCGTACGGGTTGCCGGGTCCATCAAGAGTTTCCGCGGCGTCCCGGAGATCGGCTTACGGGATGCCAGCAACATCGAAGTCGTCAACCCGCGCACGACGAGTGAACGCTCGGAACCGGCGCCCGCGCCGGCTGCCGCCATCGCGGTCGGGACGGCAAGCGCACCGGATTCGCCGCGCTCGGAGCTGGAGGCTTTACGAGCGCAGGTCGAAGCTCTGACGCGTCGAGTCGAAGTGCTGGAACGAAAGCGTGCCACCGACGGAAACAAAGCCGAGTAGCTCCGGCCCGGCGCCCATGCATTCGCTGTCTGGTCCGGCGTCGGCGGCGGGAGCGGACGCTGCGGCGGCCGGTGGTGGTCGTCGTCGGCTGCCCGGCGTCGTCCGCTTCCTGATCAAGGCCGGCCTCACCGCGGGTGCGTTCTACCTGCTGCTGACGCATACGGTGCGCACGGAATCGGGCGAGACGGTAACTGCCGTGCGGGCCATTATCGACTACCTGCCGCGCATCGATCCCCACGTGTTCTGGCGGTTCACGTTGTTGGCGATGCTCGTCAAGACCGCCGGCATCCTCGCCTCGATGCTGCGCTGGCACCTGCTGCTCATCGGCCAGGGAATCCGGTTCCGCTTCGGTCACATCGTTACGACCTTTCTGATCGGGCGGTTCCTGGGCACGTTCCTGCCCTCGACGCTGGGGCTGGACGGGTACAAACTGTACGATGCGGCGCGCTTCAGCGGCCGCATCGTCCCGGCCACGGCGGCCACGCTAATCGAGAAATGCCTGGGCATCGTCGGCATCTTCGTTAGTTTTCTCGTGACCTTCCCGCTCGGCTACACCATCCTCGGGCCACGGGCGGGGCGGGTCGCGTCGATCACGGTGCCGTGCGCGCTGGCAGTCGTGGCGCTGTTCTTCGTGATCGCCTTCGAGCCGCGGTTGATTCGTGCGGTCGCCGGCTGGATACCGGGCGGGCGCTTTGCCCGCATTGCCGACCTGGCACAACGCCTGGCAGCCGCCGCTTCGGCATACGCGCATCACACCGCGATCCTTGCGGTCGCGCTCGGGCTGAGTTTTCTCGTGCATTTCCTGACCGCGGCGATGTACTTCTGTACGGCGCTGGCAGTCGGGGCCGAGCACGCGCATTTCTGGGAGGTCACGTTCGCTTCGACCATCCAGATCTTCGCCACGGTCATGAGTCCGTTCACGATCGCCGGCGAGGGTGTTCGCGAGATAGTCCAGGCTCTGTTGCTTGCGCACCGCATCGGCGTGTCGCAATCGATAATCTCGGCAGCCCTGGGCTTCTGGGCGGCGGAGGCGCTGACGCTGAGCGGGGGCGTCTTCTACCTCTTGCGGCGCGCCGACTACCGTCCCCCGGTTCAACTCGACGGCGGCAACTCGCTTGCTGCGCGGTAAGGACGATCGACATGACTTCTGTTCCGTCGCACGACTTACGCAACCTCGCCCGCTTTCGGCACGCGATGCGCCGCTTCCTCCGCGCCAGCGAAGAGGCGGCGCGAGCCGCCGGTCTGACCCCGCAGAACCACCAGCTCCTCCTCGGCGTCGCCGGGTTCAACGGCACCGGCTCCGCCACCATCGGCGAGCTTGCCGAGTTTCTGCAGGTGCGGCACCACAGTGCCGTGGGCCTCGTGGACCGCGCCGAAGCGCTCGGCTACGTGCGGCGCCGTCCGGGGACCGACGATCGCCGCGAGGTGCGTGTCTTTCTCACTGCCGACGGGATGCGGCGGCTGAGGGTGCTTGCCGACCAGCACCGGCGGGAGCTCGCCGGCATGCGCCGCGGTTTCAATCTGGCCGCGCTCGAGGACCAGGGTAGCCGCCCCAGCCGCGGCACCGCCCGCCAGCGCAAGCGCCCGCCGCGCGACTGACGGTCGATGCCGTCAGCGGCCGCCGCGGCCGAGTTCGCTGGAACGTCGTGTCGCCGCCACGACGGCAGCCGCGAGAGCGTCCTTGAATCCCCGGCGCTCGAGTTCGCTCAGACCCGCCAACGTCGTGCCGCCGGGTGACGTTACCTGGGCGCGCAGCGCTTCCGGAGTCTCGCCGGTTTCTTGCAGCATGGCGGCCGCGCCGCGCAGCGTTTGCAGAACGAGTTGAACGGCGAGCGCACGCGGCAGCCCGGCATGGACGCCGCCGGTGATCAGCCCTTCGACCATCAGGTACACGTAGGCCGGCCCGCTGCCGCTCAATCCGGTTACCGCATCGAGCATGCGCTCGTCCGGCACCGTCACCGCCTGTCCGACGGCACCGAGGAGCTTCAGGCCGAGTTTCTCGTCGGCAGGCGTCGCGTACCGCCCGCGCACCATCACCGACATGCCCCGGCCCAGCAGCGCCGGGGTGTTGGGCATGACTCTGAGCACGCGAGTTTCCGGACCCAGGCCCGCCTCGATACGGATGGTCGGGACGCCGGCGGCGATCGAAATGAAGAGTTTACCGGCCACCCCACCGGGCCGCACCTGAGTCAGCACCGTGTCGATGATCTGCGGTTTGACCGCGAGGACGACGACTTTCGATCCGGAGACGAGATCGGCGTTGTCCCGGGCGGCAGTGATTTTGAAGCGCCGCCGGAATTGAGCGAGTTTCTCACGGTCGACGTCCGACACCCATAGCTCGTCCGGTTGGTACAGGCCCGCCCCGAGCCACCCCTTTACGAGTGCGCTGGCCATGTTGCCGGCGCCGACTATTCCAACTGCTCGTGGAGATGTTGCGGCGCCCGTGGCGCGCTTACGGGCCGCGGCCGGCCTGGTCCCCGTCTTCGTGTCCTTCATGTGCCCTTCCTCGGCTGGTTCGGCGCAGTTAGCCACATTCCCTCGGCCGGCGACAAATGCCTCGGAGAGCCCACGCCGTTCATGAGCGCTCTCCGAAAATCGCGCGGCCGATCCGCACCAGGGTTGCGCCCTCCTCGATTGCGACCTCGAAATCGTCGGACATACCCATCGACAGCTCCCGCAGCGGGGCATTGGGAGCGGCGTCCACCGCGATCGCGTCGCGCAACTCGCGCAGCGCCCGGAAGAACGGTCGCATCGCCTCGGCACTTCGTTGGGGCGGCGGGATCGCCATGAGTCCATCTATCACTAATACCGGCACGGTCGCGAACGCACGCAACAACGCCGGCAGAGCCGCCGGCGCCACGCCGCTCTTGCTCGCCTCCGCACCGAGATTGATCTCGACAAGCACCCGGATCACCCGCTGTCGCGCCGTGGCCAGTGCCGCGAGGGTGCGACCGAGGGCGACGCTGTCGAGCGTGTGTATGACGTCGAACAGATCGACCGCGCGGGCACTCTTGTTCCGCTGCAAGTGACCGATGAGATGCCAGCGGGCCGGCCGACCGACCAGTGGCATCTTGGCGGCCGCCTCCTGCACGTAGTTCTCGCCGACGTCGGTGGCGCCCGCGTCGATCGCCGCGGCCACGGCGGCCGCCGACTGAGTCTTGCCGACGGCCACGATCGTGACCGCGCCGGGCGGCCGTCCGGCCCGCCGCGTGGCCGCTTCCACCCGGTCGCGGACGCTCTGCCAGTTGCCGGCAACGTCGATCATGTTCGGGCCACGGACGGCGCCGACCCGACCGGCAAGCGGCGGCGGAGCATGGCGGCCACCTCTTCGACGGGCAGTCCCATGACGTTGCTGTAGGAGCCGTCCAACCGAACCACGAAACCGGCTCCGCCCCCTTGCACCCCGTAGGCCCCCGCCTTGTCGAAGGACTCTCCGGTGTCGAGGTAGGCCTCGATTTCAGAAGGCTCCAGGGCTCTGAACTCGACCGCCGTCTCGACGCCGATCTCGTCCAGTTCACCGCTCGGAGCGACCAACGCAACCGCCGTCCAAACCCGGTGTGTGCGTGCCGAGAGGGTGGTCAACATCCGCCACGCGTCGTCGCGGTCGACCGGCTTGCCGAGGACCGTCTGTCCGACAATGACCACCGTGTCGGCGCCGAGCACGTGCGCCGCCGGAAACGTCCGGGCCACCGCCAGCGCTTTCTCGCGGGCCAGGCGGACGGCGAAGTCTGCCGGCGCCTCACCGGGGAGGATCGTTTCGGGCACGTCGCTCGGAACCACGTCAAAGGCAATCCCCAGCTCTGCCAGCAGGGCGTGGCGCCGGGGCGAAGCGGAGGCGAGAATCAAGCGGGCGGTCATGACCTTATATAAAAAACCGGGACTCGCCCATTCATAGGGCGATGCGGCAGGTTGTCAACGAAAGCCCCGCAGGTCGAGTGAGAAGTCCGCGAGAACTCCCCGCCCTTGCCCGCGGCGCCGCCGCCGAGTCATCATGCGGGCGACCATGCGAACCTACCGCCTCAGGCATCGGGTCTCGCACGCCGCAGTAGACTTCCTCGGCGAGATGAAGGTGTCGGCCTTGCTCGGCGTGCTCGAACAGGCCGGCGTCGAGGCATCGACGGACGCCGGGTTCGATCCGGCGTGGTACACGGCGGCGAACCGTACGTGGGTAATTCACCGTACTCGCCTGCGACGTCTGGTGCCGGTCGGGGGCCTCGATACACTCGACCTGGAGACGCAAATCGCCGACTTCCGCCGCGCGCGTTCCTTGCGCCGCTACCTTGTTCGCCGCGGCGACACGCCGGTGGTTACCGCAACCACCGACTGGGTGTTCTGCGACCTGACCACGGGCCGGCCGGCTCGCATTCCGGAGTCGATGCAGGTCGCGTTCGGCGACGGGGAGCGCGCCCCGATCCTGGCCCGCCTCGATCGCTTGCCCGACCACGGTCCCGGCGAGCCGGTGCGCGCCGCCGTAACCGTGGCGCCGACGCACCTCGATCATATCGTCCATGTCAACAACGCCGTCTATGCCGACTTCCTGGAGAACGCCGCCTTCGCGCTGTTTGCCGCCTGTGGTTGGCCCTTTCGCCGCATGCTCGAAGCCGGCGGGGCATTACGCATCGCGACCCTCGATATCGAGTATCACAGCGACAGCGAGGCCGACGAGCGGCTGGAGATCTCGACGTGGCTGGATGGCGAGAGCGGTGTCGTCACTCCAGCCGCACCCCCAATGCACGTCAAGCTCTTGCAAACCATTACGCGTTCGGTCGGCCGCGACGTACTGCGCGCGCGCACCGAGTGGGTATGGCGCGAGAAACCGCCCGTCGTCGGCGGCGTGCCGCGCGGGTCCTGATTTACGATTTCCGAGTGTGCGCGCACGGCGCGAAGAAATCTTCAGGCCATGGAGCGGCAGTGCCTTCCCGTT
>JAKLJW010000017.1 GCA_023150935.1 Candidatus Binatia bacterium
GACATAACGGCGCCACGGGGCCAGGCGAGCAGCGTTCCGGTCCGGCACCGGCTGGTTAGCTTCGGCGTTCGGCTTCCCCTCCGTACACATACTCAGCGAAGCGGTACACGTACTCGTACTCGTACACGGACCGATGGCACGCAGCGATGAAGTCGGACCACGAGCGGTTGGACGTCTACGAGGAAGCGGCCGTGTACGAGTACGTGAACGAGTACGAGTACGGACATAACGGCGCCACGGGGCCAGGCGAGCAGCGTTCCGGTCCGGCACCGGCTGGTCAGCTTCGGCGTTCGGCTTCCCCTCCGTACACATACTCAGCGAAGCGGTACACGTACTCGTACACGGACCGATGGCACGCAGCGATGAAGTTGGACCGCGAGCGGTTGGACGTCTACGGGGAAGCGGCCGTGCGTCGGCGACTTTTTCAACGGACTGTTCGCGCGCTCAGGGAGCCGACGATAAGTTTCTGCCGAAGGGGTGCTGGACTCCGCCCGGGTAAGGGATCACCCAAGCCCCTGCCCCTGCCCTTGCCCCCGCCCCTGCCCACACGTCAGGCCAAACCGGGCTGGGGGTCGGCATCGGAATCGAAGACGACGTGCGCTTCGCTCACGAGCGACTTGAGTTCTACCGAGCACCGTACGAGTACGTGTAACGAGTACGTGAACGAGTACGAGTACGTGAACGAGTACGAGTACGGAGGAGAGGCCGACCCGGCAGGAGCCTCGCCCTTTAAAGGCATGGCTGGTCAGGCCATGGGTTGCCGGCGGCAGCGACGGTCCCGACTTGCCACCGCGCCGTCCCCGCGCTCTATTCGCCCGCGATGTTCCCCGTCTCGCCCGCCAAGGCCCAAGAACTGGCCGATCGTTTCGCGCTCCTCGGGATTCGCGAAGCCGATCTCGACGAGTCGTTCGTGCGCTCCGGCGGGCGCGGCGGGCAGAACGTAAACAAGGTCGCCACCTGCGTCGTGCTCGTGCACCGACCGACCGGCATCACCGTCAAGTGTCAGCGCGAGCGCTCCCAGGCCATGAACCGCTTCCTGGCCCGCCGCCTGCTCGCCGACAAGCTCGAACGCCGCATCCGCGGGGAACGCAGCGCCGCCGCCGAGCGCGTGGCCAGAATCCAACGGCAGAAGCGGCGCCGGTCGAAGCGGGCCCAGGAGAAGATGCTGGCCGAGAAACACGAGCGCAGCGCCACCAAAGCCCTGCGCCGCAAGGTCGAACCGGACCGTGACGCCTGAGCGCCTCGACTGGAGACGGCAACCGCGCTCGGCTATACGAGTCGGTTCTGTGACCGGCCCTGTGGGGCCACGGAGGGTGCCATGCAGCAACGCACTAGCGGGACTACGCTGATCGTCATCATCCTGCTGTCGGGACTCGTCTTCGCCGGCTCTAACTTGCTCGTGCTCCTGCAGACCACGGCCGATCCCATGGGAATACCGGTTCTCGAGCAGTTCTACCGTGTCTGCCCGCCGTGCGTGGCCTACTTTGTCGCCGCCCCGTTCCTCGTGTCCATCCTCGTGGCCCTGATGGTACGCCGGCTGACCCGCGTCCCGGTAACGCCGGCAGCCGCGGAAGAGACGCCGGCGGCGACGCCGCCGCTTTCGCCCGAACTGGCGGTGCGCTTGCTCGGATTTCTGCAACAGGAAGGCCGGCTCGTCGACTTCCTCAAGGAAGACATCGGCGCGTACAACGATGCCCAGGTCGGCGCCGCCGTGCGCGCCATCCATGCCGGCTGCCGTAAGACACTGGACGAGCGCGTCGAGCTGGAGCGCATCCTCGACGCCGAGGAGGGCACAACCGTCACCGTCGAAACCGGCTTCGATCCGAGCGCGATCCGCCTGTCCGGCAACGTCACCGGCGCACCACCCTTCCGCGGCGTCCTGCAACACGCCGGCTGGCGGGCCACGCGAGTAACTCTGCCCCCGGCGCCCGAGGGCTCCAACCCCAACGTCGTCGCCCCGGCGGAGGTGGAGATCCCGTGAGTGCGTCGCCGTCGACCCGGTACGTCGTGGGCATCGACCTCGGCACCACCAACAGCGTGGTCGCCTACGCCGACACACAGGCGGGCGATCCCCCGCCCCTGGCGGTATTTCAGATCCCGCAACTGGTCGATGCCGGCGTGGTCGAGCCGCGTTCGATGCTACCGTCCTTTCTTTACCTCGCCGCGGAAGGGGAGCTTCCCGCCGGCGCACTGCATGTTCCGTGGAGCGACGACCACGACTTTGCCATCGGCGCCTACGCCCAACGTCGCGGCGCCGAAGTCCCTACCCGCCTGATCGCCTCGGCGAAGTCCTGGCTGTCGCACAGCGGCGCCGACCGCACCGCCCCGATCCTGCCGTGGGGCAGCCCCGACGACGTGCGCAAGTTGTCCCCGGTCGACGCTTCGGTACAGTACCTGCTGCACGTCCGCTCGGCATGGAACCAGGCTTTTCCGGACGCTCCGCTGGAAGCCCAGGACGTCCTGCTGACGGTCCCCGCGTCGTTCGATGCCGTCGCCCGGGAGCTTACGGTCAAGGCCGCGCACCAGGCCGGGCTCGATAGCGTCACCGTCATCGAGGAACCCCAGGCTGCGTTCTACGCGTGGATCGACGCCAACGGCGACGCCTGGCGGCAAGAGGTGAACGCCGGCGATGTCGTCCTCGTCTGCGACATCGGGGGCGGCACCACCGACTTCACGCTGATCGCCGTCAAGGACGACGGCGGCGAGCTGATCCTCGAGCGGGTCGCCGTCGGCGACCACATCTTGCTCGGCGGCGACAACATGGACCTCGCCCTCGCCTACGCCGTGCGCGAACGCCTGGCCGGCGAGGGCACCGCACTCGATGCGTGGCAGTTCCGCGGGTTGAGCCTGAGCTGCCGCGAGGCCAAGGAGCACCTTCTCGTCGACGGCGGCGCCGACAAGCACCCGGTTTCGATTCTCGGCCGCGGCCGCAAGGTCGTCGGCGGCACGCTGCGCACGGCGATCGGGCGTGGCGAGGTCGACGCCATACTCGTCGACGGGTTCTTTCCGCGCTGCGCGTCCACCGACCGCCCGCAGACCCAGCGCCGCACCGCACTCCAGGAGATCGGTCTCCCGTACGCCACCGACCCCGGCATCACGCGCCATCTGGCCCACTTCCTCACCCGCCACCGGCAGGCCGTCGAGTCGCACGCGGCGGCCCCTGCCGTGCGGCCCACCGCCCTGCTTTTCAACGGTGGCGTGATGCGCGCCCGCTCGCTGCGCCAGCGCCTGGTGGAAGTCCTCGACGGCTGGTTCGCCGCTCCCGATCCTGCGGGTCTGCGGGTCCTCGAACGCGGCGACCCGGAACACGCCGTGGCCCGCGGGGCCGCGTACTACGGACTGGCCCGGCGCGGGCGCGGTGTGCGCATCCGCGGCGGCGTCGCCCGCGCGTACTACGTCGGCATCGAGTCGGCGATGCCCGCCGTGCCCGGTGTCAGGCCGCCGCTGAAAGCCCTGTGCGTCGTGCCGCGCGGCACCGAGGAGGGGACCGAACTGGCCTTGCCCGAACAGGAGTTCGGCCTCGTCGTTGGCGAGCCGGCCGAGTTCCGCTTCCTCAGCTCGTCCACCCGCCATGACGACGAGGTCGGCACGCTGGTCGAATCGTGGGGCGAGGATATCGAGGAACTCGCGCCGCTCGAAACCGCGCTTCGCTGGTCGGGTCACGAGGGCACCGCCGTCCCCGTGCGTCTCCAGGCGCGGGTGACCGAGGTCGGCGTCCTCGAGTTGTACTGCGTCAGCCGCGACGGCGCGCAACGCTGGAAGCTCGAGTTCAACGTGCGTGGCCATGGACCCGAACCCGCCGCCGGATGATGCTTCGATGCCCGCTCCGTCCGCGACTCGCAGCCCCGCCCCACCGCAGTTCGTCGTCGGCATCGATCTCGGCACGACCAACTCGGCCCTCGCCTACGTCGCCCTGAACGATTCCGCCCGGCAGATCCATGCCTTCCCGGTGCCGCAACTGGTCAGCGCCGGGGCCGTCGCGGAGCGGCCGACCCTGCCGAGCTTTCTCTACATCGGAGGCGAGCACGACATCGGTCCAGGAAGCCTTGCCCTGCCATGGGACATGCGGCGGGATTATGCGGTCGGAGAGCTTGCGCGCAGCCAGGGCGCCCGCGTCCCCGGCCGCCTCGTGTCGTCGGCCAAGTCGTGGCTGTGCCACGGCGGCGTCGACCGCGAGGCCGCCATCCTGCCGTGGGGCGGCTCCCCCGACGTCCCGAAACTCTCTCCGGTCGAGGCCGCGGCACGGTATGTCCAGCACCTGCGCGAGGCATGGCAGCAGCGCTTTCCCGACGCCCCACTCGAAGCGCAGCACATCGTCCTCACCGTACCGGCATCGTTCGACGAAGTGGCCCGCGAGCTGACCGTCGCCGCCGCCGAGCGCGCCGGGCTCACGAAGTTCGTCCTCCTCGAAGAACCGCAAGCTGCCTTCTACGCGTGGATACACCGCCACGAGGAGACCTGGCAGGACGCGCTGGCGCAAGTCGCCCTGATCCTCGTCGTCGACATCGGCGGTGGAACGACCGACTTCAGCCTCATCGCCGTCAAGCGCGTCGATGACCGCCTCGGGTTCGAGCGTCTTGCCGTCGGCGATCACCTTCTCCTCGGGGGCGACAACATCGACGTGGCGCTGGCGCGCACGCTTGAACCGCGTCTGGGCACGCGTCTCGACAGTCAACGCTGGCACGCGCTGGCCAGCGTCTGCCGCGAGGCCAAGGAGACGTTGCTCGGTTCGACGCCGCCCGACGAGGTGCCGGTCAGCATCGTCGGCCGGGGCAGCGCCGTCGTCGGCGGCCTGCTGACCGCGGCGCTGGCGCGCTCCGACGTCGAACGTCTGGTCCTCGAGGGCTTCTTCCCCCTCGCCGATGCCGACGCCGAGGTCAGGCGCAGCGCTCGCGTCGGCCTCCAGGAATGGGGCCTGCCCTTCGCCAGCGACCCCGAGGTGCCGAGGCACCTCGCCCAGTTTCTGAGGCGACATCGCACGGCTGCGGCCGCGGCCTCCGGCACGGGCGCCGCGGAACCCGACGCCGTGCTGTTCAACGGCGGAGCGTTGAAGCCGGCGGTACTGCGCCAGCGGTTGCGGGACCAGCTCGCGCACTGGAGCGGCGGTCGCCCGCCCACCGTTCTGGAGAGCGTCGATCTCGACCTCGCGGTGGCGCGCGGCGCCGCCTATTACGGCCTGGTTCGCCGCGGTCGCGGCATCCGGATCGCCGGGGGCGCCGCCCGTTCGTACTACATCGGCTTGCGATCGGAGGTGGCGCCGGAGGCGGATACGGTGCGCGCCCTCTGCGTCGTGCACCGCGGCATGGAAGAAGGCGAGGAGATCGAGGTCGCCGAGCCGGCAATGGAAGTGATCGCCAATCGCGGCGTGAGCTTCCCGCTTTACGCGTCCAGCACGCGCCTCGGCGAACATGCCGGCCAGGTGGTCGAAGCGGAGCGCGACACCCTGACCGAGCTGCCGCCGATTCGCACCGTGCTGCGTTTCGGCAGAAAGCTGCACGAGCGGACCATACCGGTACACATTCAATCGCGGCTCACGGAGATCGGCACTCTGGAGGTCTGGTGCCGTTCGCTCGCCACCGACCATCGCTGGCGCCTGCAGTTCCAACTGCGCGACACCGCGGTCGGGACACCCGCCGCCGAATCGGTTGCGAACGAAGGGCAGCAGGCCGAAAGCGTCGTCAGTACGGAACGTCTCGCGGCGGCCGCAGCGGCACTGCGGGCCGTCTTTCCCGCCGCCGGCGCGACGGCCGCCACCGAGGATCCTGTAAGCCTCGTCCGCGTACTCGAAGAGCGCATTGGCGCCGGTAAGGACGCCTGGCCCCTGGCCGCGGTTCGCAAGCTCTGGGACGTCCTCTGGGAGGGTCAGGAGGCGCGAGGGGTCAGCCCGCAACACGAGGCGCGATGGTTGAACCTGAGCGGGTTCCTGTTGCGACCCGGCTTCGGCTCGGACACCGACGGGCTCCGTCTCCAGCAACTGTGGCGGCTGAAATCGCAGGGAATGAACTTCCCCAGGGGTGCGCAGTGTCGCGCCGAGTGGTGGAACATGTGGAAGCGGGTTGCGGGCGGGCTTACCCGTCAGCAGCAGCAACAGCTCTACACCGAGGTGGCGCCCTACCTGCTGCCCCGCCTGAAGACGAAGGCGCGGAACCTGCCTCGCGTCGGACCGCAGGAAGTGCGCGAGTACTGGCAGCTCGTCGCCAGTTGCGAGCGCTTGTCGGCCGAGACCAAGGCCGAGTTGGGGGCCGCGTTGCTGCCGGCGCTAAGCAAAGGAAAGGGAGCCGACACGGATCTCTGGGCTCTCGGGCGCCTCGGCGCGCGGGCACCGCTCTACGGCCCGCTCAACTGCGTGGTTGGCCGCTCGATCGCAGCCGCCTGGGTCGAGGCGCTGCTGGCCCCGCCGGCAAGCCGGGCCGACGGACTTGCCTTCGCCCTTGTGCAGCTCGCGCGCTGCGTCGGCGATCGCGAGCGCGACCTCGACGGCGACCTGCGCCGGCGGATTGCGGAGCGGTTACGCCCCCTGCGCCACGGGGAACGGGCCGCCCGTCTCGTTCTCGAACACGTGCCGCTCGAGGGCACCGAGCGCGCACAGATCCTCGACGAGTCGCTGCCCGTCGGCCTGCAACTGCGGGAAGAGTGATCGCGGTGGAAGGAAGCGACCGGGGCAGGCCGGCCGCCACAGTCACCGCCGGGTCGGTCTGCCCGCCGTCGCCGCACCTGACGATCGGGACTTTCTTCCGGCAAGCTGCTATCTCCCGCCGATGCGGGTCATCGCCGGTACGGCACGCGGGCGCCGTCTGCGAACCGTCGCCGGAACGGCGACGCGCCCGACCGCAGACAAGGTCAAGGGCGCCATGTTCAGCATCCTGCTGAGCCGCGTCGATCTCGCCGGGGCGCGGATTCTCGACCTGTTTTCCGGCAGTGGCGCGCTCGGCATCGAGGCCCTCAGCCGCGGCGCCGCGCAGGTAACATTCGTCGAGCAGGCAGCGGCGGCGGGGCGCGCACTCGAAGCGAATCTGCACGCGTGCGGCTTCACGGCGCAGGCCAGGATCCTCCGCCTGCCGGCCCACCGGGCCCTGACGCGGCTGGCTCGACAGGGCGAGCAGTTCGCGGGGGCGTTGCTCGATCCGCCGTACGGCGAGGGGCAAGTGGCGGCGACGGTGCGTTGGCTCGTCGAAAACGGGCTGATTCGCGCCGGCGGATGGATTATGATCGAGCACGGTCCCGGCGAAATGCCGGAACCGCCGAGCGGGACGCAATTGACCGTGCATCGCCGGTATGGAAAGACAGGCCTCGCCTTATTGCAGGTGCGTGACCCCATGCCACAACAGCAACCTGGGGGGACACGAGCGGTATACGCCGGCTCGTTCGACCCGATAACCAACGGCCACCTCGACGTCATACGTCGGGCGGTCGAGGTGTTTCCGGAAGTGCTGGTTGCCGTCGCGGGCAACACCAGCGACCCGAAAAAAAGCGGGGCGCTGTTTACGCCGCAGGAACGGGTGGATCTGATCGGTGAGTCGCTCGGCATCAACGGCTCGCAAGCGACGGTCACCACGTTTCGGGGCCTTCTGGTCGACTACTGCGACACCGTCGGCGCCCGCGTCATCATTCGTGGCTTACGGGCGGTCTCCGACTTCGAGTACGAGTTCCAGATGGCCATGATGAATCGTCATCTGCGGCCGCACATCGAAACCGTCTTCCTGACCGCCAGCGAGGCCAACTTCTACACCTCGTCGCGCCTGGTCAAGGAGGTGGTCGCCCTCGGGGGCGACGTGCGCGGCCTGGTGCCCGATCCCGTGTACCGGCTTCTCGTGGAGCGCCTGCGCCCACGAAGCTGAGAGCCCACGTCTGTGGCAAGGGCGGCGCCGCGTGGCGCTCGCGCTGTCACCCGTCTACCGCTAGGAATGAGCCCATGAAACTCAGCCCTCGACTCGATCTCATCAAGCCCTCGGCGACCATGATGGTCAACGAGAAGGCCACCGCCCTGCGCGCCCGTGGGGTTAACCTGATCGACTTCGGAGCCGGCGAACCCGACTTCGACACGCCGCAGCACATCAAGGACGCCGCCGCAGCAGCGATGCAGGCCGGCCAGACGAAATACACGCCGGTCGGGGGAACCGACGCTTTGCGGTCGGCGATCGTCGCCAAGCTCAAGCGCGACAACGGTATCGACTACGATAAGAAGGACGTTCTCGCGAGCTGCGGGGGCAAGCATTCTTTGTTCGTCGCCTTCCAGGCGCTTTTCGGCCCCGGCGACGAGGTCATCGTGCCGGCCCCGTTCTGGGTCAGCTATCCCGACATGCTGGTTCTGGCCGGAGCGACTCCGCGCATCGTGCGCACCGCGGAAGACACGGGGTTCAAGCTCACCCCGGAACTACTCGACGCCGCCGTGAATGCCCGGACGCGCGCGCTCATAATCAACAGCCCGAGCAACCCGACGGGTGCGGCGTACAACCCGCAGGAACTCGCCGCAATCCTCGAAGTCGTGGCCCGGCACCGTCTATTCGTTATCACCGACGACGTGTACGAGAAGATGGTCTACGGCGACCTCGCGACGAAGCACGCGCTGGCCGTACGGCCGGACCTGCGCGAGCGCACCCTGACCATCAATTCGGTATCGAAGACCTACGCCATGACCGGCTGGCGCATCGGGTACGCGGCCGGTCCGACCAGCGTGATCAAGGCCATGTCGACCCTGCAGGGGCAAATGACCTCGAACCCGTCCTCGATCGCGCAGGCCGGGGCGGCGGCGGCACTCGGCGGTCCGCAGGACGCGGTCGCGCCGATGATGGCGGAGTTCGGGCGGCGGGGGCGCTTCGTGGTCGATCGGCTGCGCGCCATTCCCGGCCTGCGCTGCACCGAACCCGAGGGGGCGTTTTACGCCTTTCCCAACGTGTCCGCCTACCTGAACCGTCATGCGGGTGGGCTGGAGTTGAAGACGGGGGACGACGTGGCCGCGTATCTGATCGAGAACGCGCACGTGGCAGTGGTGGGCGGCACGGACTTCGGTGCGCCGGAGCACGTCCGCCTGTCGTACGCCACGTCGATGCAGAACCTCGAAGAGGGCCTCGACCGCATCGACACGGCCCTGAGAAAGATCGGGTGAGGGGGCGGAGCGCTGACGATTGAGACGGTCACGGCGATGTCTCGACGGACTCCTGCCCATCTACTCGATCCGATAAGACCTCGGCGGTAAACACCGACAACTCGGCCTCGGGGCTGCGCCATGCGTCGGGGTCGAGCTGAGCCTTCAGGCAGAGTTCGGACAGCAGCGTCTCGCGATCCCAACCCTGCGTGGTTGCGACCCCGGGCAGGAACACGGCGCGGTGGCCGCGGCACTTGATCGATACCCCGTGCATGCCGGGGACCACCGCCTCCGGCGGCACCCCTTCGAGCGCGCTCAGGCGCGAGATTTCGATCTCCAGATCGGGCAGTTCCGCCGGCGTCAACGGCGCGAAGCGCGGGTCCTCGAAGGCGGCGCTGCGCGCCACGCGGGCCACGGTCTCGTGCAGCGGCGCATCGGGAAGAATGGAACCGATACAACCGCGCAACTGCCCTTCGGAGCGGAGAGTGACGAAAGCACCGCCAGCAACCTCGAGAGCCGGAGTCAACCCCTTCGTGGGCCGCGGTACCGGCTCATTGAACAACTCCGAGCGGATGCTCTGGCGGGCGATGTTCAGCAGCAAGTGGCGCTCGGCAGGCGTCAAAGGAACCAGTAGCGGCGGAGTCGTGGCCATCCTGGCCTCACTTGCGGAACCCTAACGTGCAGTAGCCTGCCGCCGCATACTGCGGCCCTGCGGGCGGCCCGGACGCTACCAGCCGTCCGCAGAGGGGTCAATGTGGAAGACCGCGTTCCCGCCGTCCGGAGAATGCGCGGCCCGTTGACTCCGGGGCTACGGCAAAGTGGCTGATTTTTTCGCAGCGCTGCCGTTGGCCCGCCCGGGCCTTTGATTCCAATTGGATTTCTGGCAATAGGTGTGGGTCGCGCCACCGGCGCGGTGGTGTGGCTATCACGCACAAGACGCGAGGCGGCCCGTGTGCGTTGGACGTGCGGGATCGCACGAAATCCGAGGAGACGATCGAAGATGAACAAGGTCGGGAAGAAGTGCACGTTTGTCGGTTGGCTTGCCCTGCTGGTCCTGAGCGCCCGCGCGGCGCTGGCGCAGAGCAGCGACGCCCACGGCGAGATGCATCTCGTCCTCCCGGATTTCTCGTCCGTGTACTTTCTCGGCATGACCGGACAGACGTTGCTGACCCTGGGCTTGCTGGTCTGCGCTCTCGGCTTCGCGTTCGGGCTGGTCATTTACCGGCAACTCAAGAATCTGCCGGTGCACCGCTCGATGCGCGAGATCTCGGAGCTCATCTACGAGACCTGCAAGACCTACCTGCTGACCCAGGGCAAGTTCATCTTGATCCTCGAGCTCTTCATCGGCGTCATCATGGCGGTGTACTTCTACCGGGCGTTCGAGGGCGACGTGATTAAGGTGCTCGTTGTTCTGTTCTTCAGCCTGGTGGGTATCGGCGGCAGCTACGGCGTCGCCTGGTTCGGCATCCGGGTCAACACCTTCGCCAATTCGCGCACAGCCTTCGCCGCGCTGCGCGGCAAGCCGTTCCCGACGTACGAGATCCCGCTCAAGGCGGGTATGAGCATCGGCATGGTGCTGATCTCCACCGAACTCCTGATCATGTTGATCATCTTGCTCTTCATGCCGGCGACCTGGGCCGGCCCCTGCTTCATCGGCTTCGCCATCGGCGAGTCGCTGGGTGCGTCGGCGCTGCGCATCGCCGGCGGTATCTTCACCAAGATCGCCGACATCGGATCGGACCTGATGAAAATCGTCTTCAACATCAAGGAAGACGATGCGCGCAACCCCGGCGTCATCGCCGACTGCACGGGCGACAACGCGGGCGACTCGGTGGGGCCCTCGGCCGACGGCTTCGAGACCTACGGCGTGACCGGGGTGGCCCTCATCACGTTCATTCTCCTCGTCCTCAAGGACAACGCCAACCTTCAGGTCACGCTACTCGTCTGGATCTTCGCCATGCGCATCATGATGATCGTCGCCAGCGGCATGTCGTACATCATCAACGAGGGCATTCAGCGCGGGCGTTACGCCGGCGCCGATCAAATGAACTTCGAGCGGCCCCTGACCTTTCTGGTCTGGCTCACCTCGATCGTCTCGATCGTGCTGACCTACATCGTCTCGTATCTGCTCATCGGCAACCTCGGCGCCGGCAATCTGTGGTGGCAGCTCTCGACCATCATCAGTTGCGGCACCATCGCCGGCGCCGTGATTCCGGAGGTGGTAAAGATCTTCACCTCGACGGAATCGGGACACGTGCGCGAAGTCGTCGAAGCTTCGCGTGAAGGCGGCGCCTCGCTCAACATTCTCGCCGGACTCACGGCCGGGAATTTCTCCGCCTACTGGATGGGTATTGTCTTCGTGGTGCTGATGGGGGTGGCCTGGATCGTCAGCACGGGCGAGCTGTCGAACGCGTTGCCGGCGGCCACCGCCACGATGACCGCCCCGGTGTTCGCGTTCGGCCTGGTCGCTTTCGGCTTTCTCGGCATGGGGCCGGTAACCATCGCCGTCGATTCGTATGGGCCGGTCACCGACAACGCCCAGTCCGTCTACGAGCTATCGGTGATCGAGGGCATTCCGAACATCAAACAAGAGGTCAAGAAAGACTTCGGCTTCGAGCCCAGCTTCGAAAAAGCCAAGCACTATTTGGAAGAGAACGACGGCGCGGGCAATACTTTCAAGGCCACCGCCAAGCCGGTGCTCATCGGCACCGCCGTCGTCGGTGCCACCACGATGATCTTCTCGATCATCGTGGCGCTTACCGACGGTCTACAGCCCCAGCACCTGGGGCAACTGTCGATCCTCAACCCGCTCTTTTTGCTCGGCCTGATCGCCGGCGGCGCGATGATCTACTGGTTCACCGGCGCCACCATTCAGGCCGTGTCGACCGGCGCCTACCGGGCGGTCGAGTTCATCAAAGCCAACATCAAGCTCGAAGGCGCGGAGAAGGCATCGATTACCGACTCAAAGCGCGTCGTCGCTATTTGCACCCAGTACGCGCAGAAAGGCATGTTCAACATCTTCCTCACGGTGTTCTTTTCGACGCTGGCCTTCGCCTGCCTCAATCCGTTCTTCTTCATCGGGTACCTTATATCGATCGCCCTGTTCGGCCTGTTCCAGGCGTTGTTCATGGCTAACGCCGGCGGTGCCTGGGATAACGCCAAGAAGGTCGTCGAAGTCGAGCTGAAGGAGAAGGGTTCGGACCTGCACGCCGCAACCGTGGTGGGCGACACGGTCGGCGACCCGTTCAAGGACACGTCGTCGGTAGCCATGAACCCGGTCATCAAGTTCACCACACTCTTCGGCCTACTCGCCGTCGAGTTGGCGGTGACCATGTCCGCCGGGGTTTCCGGTTTCTTCGCGGTGGTCTTCTTTGCCGCCGCGGCAGTGTTCGTCCGCCGTTCCTTCTACGGCATGCGCATCAAGTCGGTGGTCTGACGGCGGGGTCAACGGAACCGTCTTCCCGCTCGGCGCGGCGCCCGCGACACGTTACCGGACGCCCCTGAAGACTGGAGCGCCAGGAGCTGATCGAGCGGTCACACACCGAGCACCCAGGGTCGGTGCCACGAGCGTGCAACCCGTGGCCGCCGGTACCTGGACAGGCTTCTCACCTCGATTTTGCGTTGACAGGCACGCCTGGGACCGGATATCGTTCGGCCCCGTTTCGTGTCGCCGGGCAAATTTGGTGTCCGCGTGAAGGAGGAGGGGGTCATGAGACAAAACGTGGTCGTCTGCGTGTGCATGTCGATGCTGGCACTCGTTTCTGCCCGTGTCGCCACGGCTACGGAAGCGCCCGTCGCCGTGGAAGAAATGAATGCCGTGGTGCCCCGGGAGTTCGTTGGCGATCTGAGCCAGTTGCCTCCGGTGCCGGCGCCACCGCGGCCAGACTATGTACACCCGATGCTTCGGCCTCCATCGATGAAACAGCCGCCCGCCGAGGCGGCGATTACGGCCCCCGCCGAAGCCCTGCTCATGGGACCGATGCCAGGCCCGATCTTGAATTTCGCCGGCATGAGCAAACTGGAATTGTGCGGGGGCGTTCCGTGCGGCTCCGGATGGCCGCCCGACACGAACGGTATGGCCGGGGACGATCATTACATTCAGGCGGTGAACAGTTCTTTCGCGGTCTACTCCAAGACTGGCACGCTGCTGGCGTCATTCACCGAGAACCAGCTCTGGGCCGGGGCGGGGACACCCTGCGACGGCAATTCGGCCGGCGATCCGATCGTTATCTACGATCTATTCGCGAAACGGTGGATACTCACCAACTTCGCCTTCGGCAGGGACGAATACTCGGTGCCGATCACCCCGTTTTACCAGTGCATCGCCGTCTCCAAGACCAGCGATCCGGTTGCCGGCGGGTGGTGGCTGTATCCGATACAGGCGGATGCCGGACCGGTACCGGCTGGCTACCTGAACGATTACCCCAAGTTCGGCATCTGGAACGACTGCCTGTACATGGCGGCAAACGAGTTCACCTTGAATCCAGATACCTACCAGGGTGTCATGTTTGCCAGTTTCAGCCGCGCCGACCTCGTGAGCGGCGCCCCGCTGACCTACGCCTTCGGCCTTCTGCCGTACCCGGCTAACGACGTGTTCACGCTCATCCCGAGCACCGCGGCGAGCCGCTCGCCGGGCTCCGCGCCTCCCCCCGGCACGCCCAACTATTACGTTAACGAGTCCGGTTTCTCCTTCGACTTCCTCGTGCGGACGTTTACGCCGGGTCCCGACTGCGGCGCCGGCGGTGTCCTTTCCGCGCCGACCTTCGTCTCGCAGCAGCCTTACGATTACAACGTCAATAACGTCCCTCAGCCGAACACCGTCAATACGCTGGACGCGATCGACGATAGGTTGATGCAGAAGGTCCAGTATCGCCGCGTCGGCGATACCGAGTCTCTGTGGGTCGTCCACAATGTGCAGGACGCGAGCGAGCCCAGGGGCACCGTGCGCCCCCAGTGGGCACAACTCGACGTCACCGGCGGGGTTATCGCAACCGCTCCGGTGCAGCAGCAGATTTATGCCCCGGACACGACTCTCAGCCGCTGGATGGGCAGCATCGCCACCGACCGCAACGGCAACGCCGCGCTCGGCTACAGCACATCCAACGGCGTGGTCCCCAACTTCCCCAGCATCTCCTACGCCGGTCGCCTCGCCGGCGACCCCTTGAACCAACTACCTCGCACTGAGGAACAGCTGATCGCCGGGGGCGGCTCGCAAGCGAACACCTGCGGTGGGGGCCCGTGTCAACGCTGGGGCGACTATTCGGAGATGAGCATCGATCCCGCCGACGACTGCACGTTCTGGTACACGAACGAGTACTACGACACGCAGGACAACGGGAACGTCGGCAACTGGCAGACCCGCATTGGAACCTTCCGGTTCCCCGACTGCATCGTGGAGACGACCCAGCCCGTGCCGGCGCTCGGACCGGGAGCGTTTGCCGTGGCGGCGGTGCTCCTGGTCGGTGCGGGCATCGTTCGCACCCGCTGGAGACGCCAGTAGGAGCAAGCGGCTGGGTGTTAGCTGTTAGGCCCTGCCCCCGAACAGCTAGCAGCTAACCCCTGGCTCCGGCTGTTAGCCAACGATCTCCCTCAAGACGCGAAGGTTCTCGTCCTCTTCGAACACTGAGCGGACGGGAATCGTGAAGCCCGGGATGACGGTGGCGCCGACGTCGCCCTCGCCCCGGCGCCCCACGAGACGATAGTTGCCGCTCGAGTCGTTCAGGTACTGTTCGATCACCTCGGCATCGGAGTCGATGATCCAGTATTCGGCCACCCCGTGCGCGGCATAGTCCTCTAGTTTGACGCCACGGTCGATGTGTTCCGTCGTCGGCGAGAGAACCTCCACGACCAGGTCGGGCGCTGGAAATTTCATCTGATCCGGCGTGATCCCCGCAGCCTTCTCGGGGCCGAAGAACGCAATGTCCGGCTCGTAGTCGTTGCGCGTCAGGCAAACCAACGCCTTCTCGGAAAACACGCGGCCCGCACGGTGCACCGCCGTGAACGCCGCCAGAAGCCGCAGCAGTCGCCCGGTAACCTCGATGTGCCTGGCCCTCGCGGGTGACTGCACCACCACCTCCCCGTTGATGAACTCCATCTTACGGTCTTCGCGCATCTCGTCGTAAAAGCGCTGCCTGCGCGCGGCCTCCTCGGCGGCGTAGGACCGCAACTGATCGAGAAGGCGCGGCAACCGGGGCGACCGGATAAGCGGCTCGATAAGAGCGTCCATGGGATGTCGTATACCACCCGCTGCTCGCCTGGGCGAGGCAGTACCGCATTGGAAGCACGAAACCGCGCAAGACGGGTTCGCCGCAGGCCGCAGTCTTGAAAGTCCGGCTGCCCGTCGGTAGACAACTACGCTTGTCGAGCAGCGCACGAGTCACACGCCGCTGACCGCCCGGGGCGGCACGGGTACCCGCGGGGTTCGCCGCGAGCGTACCTTGGCCCCCGAAGCGAGGCGCGGAAGACCTCGGACTGCTACGACGCACCCAGAGGAGAACGAATCGTATGGATGGTGGAGTCGCCGCGATCAACGAACGTGTACGCGAAGAAAGCGCCGCCCTGTATCGCCTGCGGGAAGAGATCGGCCGCGTGATTGTCGGCCAACGCTATCTGGTGGACCGTCTCTTGATCGGTCTGCTGGCCAACGGACACGTTCTGCTCGAGGGCGTCCCCGGCCTCGCCAAGACCCTGTCGGTCAAGACACTCGCCCAGACTCTCGACGCCGCTTTCCAGCGCCTGCAGTTCACTCCCGATCTCCTTCCCGCCGACGTCATTGGCACGCTGGTCTACAACCCCCGGGACGGCGTCTTCACCACCAAGAAGGGACCCATCTTCGCCAACATCGTCCTTGCCGACGAGATCAACCGCGCCCCGGCCAAGGTGCAAAGCGCCCTGCTCGAAGCGATGCAGGAACACCAGGTTACGATCGGCGACGAAACCCACCAATTGCCCGATCCGTTCCTCGTGCTGGCAACACAGAACCCCATCGAGCAGGAAGGCACCTATCCCCTGCCGGAAGCGCAGGTCGACCGGTTCATGTTGAAGCTCGCCGTCGGTTATCCGTCCAAGGCCGAAGAGCGTCAGATCCTCGATCGCATGGCCACCACGAGCCCCCCCGCCGCCCTCCGCCCGGTTATCTCCACGCACGACGTGCAACGGCTGCGCACCGTCGTCGACGAGATATACGTCGACGATAAGCTCAAGGACTACCTGGTCGATCTCGTCTGCGCCACGCGCGACCCCGGGGCGTACGACCTCGACCTCGCGCGCTGGATTCAGTACGGCGCCTCGCCGCGCGCGACCCTCTACCTGACGCTGGCCGCCAAAGCCCACGCCTTCCTCAACGGGCGCGGCTACGTCACCCCGCAAGACGTCAAGTCGATAGGCCCCGACGTCCTCCGACATCGCATCATCGTAACCTACGAAGCCGAAGCCGAAGAAGTAACCCCGGAAACCGTGGTGAAATCCGTCCTCGAAGGAATCCCAGTCCCATAACCCCCAGAACCTCAAGACCCCAAGACCTCAAGACCCCAGGACCTCAAGACCTCAGGACCTCAAGACCCCAGGACCTCAAGACCTCAGGACCTCAAGACCCCAGGACCTCAAGACCCCAGGACCTCAAGACCCCAGGCCCCCATGCTCACCCCCGAGCAACTCAAGACCGTCCGCAAGATCCAGATCCGCACGAGCCATCTGGTCAGCGACGTCTTTGCCGGACAGTACCACAGCGTATTCAAGGGCCGCGGCATGGAGTTCGCCGAAGTACGCCACTACCTGCCCGGAGACGACGTCCGCACCATCGACTGGAATGTCACGGCCCGCACCGGCGTGCCGCACGTCAAGCGTTTCGTCGAGGAACGCGAACTCACCGTCATGCTGCTGGTGGACGCCAGTGCGTCGACCCACTTTGGAACCGTCAGGCAACTCAAGAGCGAAATGGCCGCCGAGCTCGCCGCCGTCTTCGCGTTCTCCGCAATTACCAACAACGACAAGGTCGGACTGGTGATGTTCAGCGACCACATCGAACTATCCCTGCGACCGAAGAAGGGTACACGTCACGTGCTGCGTGTGATCCGGGAGGTGCTGTCTTTCAAGCCGCGCGGTCGTGGCACGAACATCGCCGCCGCGCTCGAGCATCTCGGGCACGTCAGCAAGCGGCGCTGCGTGACGTTCGTGATCTCGGACTTCCTCGATCCGACGGCGCGTGCCGCACTTGCGCTTGCCAACCGCCGCCACGACGTCGTCGGCGTGGTGCTCGACGACCCGAGCGATTCGAGTTTGCCCGACGTGGGACTCATCGAGCTCGAGGACGCCGAGTCGGGCGATCGACTCATGGTCGACACCGGCAACGCGCGACTGCGACGCGAGTTCGAACGCCGCGCTACCGAGGCGCGCACCGAACGCGACCGTATGCTCCGCTCCGCCGACGTCGACGCCATCGCGCTCAGGACCGACCGGCCCTACGCCGAGGCTCTCCTCGGCTTTTTCCGAATGCGCGAACGCCGTCATTGAGTCGCGGCAACCGAGGCCATGGAACACCGATCGAGCAAGTCGCCGCGCCCTGCCCTCGTCATGTCTCCCGCCGGCTCGCGCCGGCGCCTGACGGTTGGCCGCGCTCCCCTGCCGGCAAGAGCAGTCCGTGCGCTTGCCGCGCCGCGCGCCCGAGGGGCGATCGTACCTTCTCCGCTTTCGCTCCTGTTTCTGACACTGCTCGCCGTTATTCCCGCGCATGCCTCCTCGGGGCAGACGCCCACTGTCGCCCCCGTATACGTCCGCGCCACGATTGACCGCGCCGAGGCCGCCATCGGCGATCTCTTGCGATACACCTTGACCGTCGACTTCGCGGCCGGCACGCAGGTGTCGATTCCGGCGCTCAGCGGCCGGCTCGGCGACTTCGAAATCGTCGACTTCGGGGACGTGCCGCCGCCAACCGGGGGACCGCGAGGAACCAGCTCGCACTGGTATGTGTTGCGGAGCTTCGACGTCGGAAGCCACACGATCGCCGCCCCGCCGGTTCGCTATCGCGGGCAAGGGGATCAGTGGCACGACGTCACCGCAAACGAAGTTCAGGTCACCGTCCGCAGCCTGCTCGGCGAGGACGGGGGCGCCGACATCCGCGACATCAAGGGACCCGAGGCGGTTCCGTTCGACTGGCGCCCGATGGCGCTCGTTGGCGGCACCGGCGTTGTTGTTCTCGCCATCGGCGCCGCGCTATTCCTGTTGCTCGGTCGGCCGCGCCGGGCCCGGGCGGTACCCCCGCTGCCGCCCGACGTAGTCGCACTTGCCGCCCTCACGCGGCTCCAGGCCGAATGCCTGCCCGACGCCGGACGGTTCGAAGTGTTCTACGTGGAGCTGTCGTCCATCGTGCGCCGCTACCTCGAAGATCGCTTCGCGGTTCACGCACCGGAGATGACCACAGAGGAGTTCCTCGCGGCGGCTGCCCGCGACAGCCGCCTCGGCGCACCGCAGAAGCGCCTGTTGGGCGAGTTCCTCGCCGAAGCGGACCTCGTCAAGTTCGCCCGACACGTGCCGACCCTGGCGGCCAGTGGCGCAGCCTTTGAAGCTGCCAGACGATTCGTCAACGATACGCGTCCCGCCATCCTACCGGAGTCTCGCCGTGCAGCTGCATGATCCCTGGGCACTGCTGCTGCTCGCCCTTCTGCCGCTGGTCGCCCGCGGGTGGCACCGCCCGGAACGGCAGGCCGCCGTGAGGTTTCCCACGCTCGGCACCCTGCGCAATGTCCAGATCGCCGGCCGCCGCCGCTGGTACTGGGTCCTGCCCGCCCTCCGGGTTATCGCCCTCGTCCTGCTGGTCGTGGGCCTTGCCCGGCCGCAGCGGGGCCGGGCGGAGAGTCGTTACACCGGCGAAGGCATCGACATCATGCTCGCCGTCGACATCTCCGGCAGCATGTTGGCGGAGGACTTCACCCTCAACGAGCGCCGGGTTAACCGCCTCGACGCCGTCAAGGACGTGGTGCGGCAGTTCGTCGAAGGGCGCCCGAACGACCGCATCGGCCTGGTGCTGTTCGGAGCCCGGGCCTACACGCAAAGCCCACTCACCCTCGACCATGGATGGCTGCTCGGCAACCTGGATCGCGCCCGGATCGGCATGATCGAGGACGGCACGGCCATCGGTTCGGCACTGGCCACCGCGGCGGCCCGTCTGCGCGACGCCGACGGCAAGAGCAAGGTGCTCGTCCTCCTCACCGACGGACAGAACAACGCCGGCAAGGTCTCCCCGTCGACGGCCGCCGATGCCGTCCGGGCCACGGGGATCAAGACGTACACCATTGGTGCGGGAACCCGCGGCCTGGCGCCGTATCCGGCACGCGACCTTTTCGGCAACACCGTCTACCAGCGGGTCCAGGTCGACATCGACGAAACCACCCTGCAGGCAGTCGCGGAAAAGACCGGCGGCAAGTACTTCCGGGCTACCGACACCGCGAGCCTGAAGGCGATCTACGACGAGATCGATCGCATGGAACGGACAACGTTCACTGCGCCGCGCTACCTCGACTACGACGAGCTTTACCCCTGGCTGGCGATTCCGGCGTTGCTGCTCTTCGCGGTCGAGATCGGGCTGGGGAACACCTTATTGAGGAAGCTGCCGTGATGCTCTGGCGTGCCGCCGACTGGTTGTGGCTGTTGTTGCTCGCGCCGGTATTCGCGGGGTTCCTGTGGTGGGCCCTGCGCCGCCGCCGGCTCGCACTGCAACGCTTCGCGGAGGCGCGATTGCTCCCTGCCCTCGTGCCCGAACTCGACCTGCGCCGCTACCGCTGGCGCGCCGCGCTTGGCGTTCTCGCCGTGGCCCTGATCGCGCTTGCCCTGGCCGGCCCGCAGTGGGGCTTCCATTGGCAGGAGGTCCGTCGCGAGGGCGTCGACGTCATCGTCGCCCTCGACACTTCGCGCAGCATGCAGGCAACCGACGTAAAACCCAATCGCCTGGCCCGCGCCAAGCTTGCCATCACCGACCTCGTACGGGAACTGCAGGGCGACCGCATCGGCCTGGTCGCCTTCGCCGGCACCGCCTTCGTCCAATGTCCGCTGACCGTTGACTACGGCGCGTTCGACGCGAGCCTGCGCGCGGTCCACACCGGCATAATCCCCAGGGGAGGCACCGCCCTGGCCGCCGCGATCGACACGGCTCTCGAAGCCTTCGAGGCCCGCCAGAGCAAACACGAGGCCCTCGTGCTCATCACCGACGGCGAGGATCATGAGGGAGACGTCGCCGCCGCGGCCAAGCGCGCGGCCGAACGCGGTGTGAAGATCTACACCGTCGGCATCGGCACGACGGCCGGCGAACTGATTCCCGGCGGCACCGGAGAGGGCGACGGTTTCCTCAAGGATCGCCAGGGAAACGTCGTCAAGTCGCGCCTCGACGAGAACACCTTGCAGCAGATCGCCACCGACACCGGTGGCGCCTACGTACACGGCGAGGGCCCCGATCTTGGCCTCGCCATTCTCTATCGCGACTACATCGCGCGCATGGACAAACGCGAGCTGCACACCGCCATGCAACGCCGCTACGAAGAACGGTTCCAGTGGCCGCTGCTGCTCGCCGTGCTGTTACTTCTGGTGGAACCTCTGATCGGGGACCGCCGGCGCCGTAAGACCCACTCCGCCGCCCGGGTCCGGCGCTGGCGGGGCCGCCGCCGTGAGGCTCGATGAAACGCGGAACTCACCTTATTGCCGCCGCGCTCGCACTGCTGTCACTCGGCTGGCTCAACTCCGAGCGGGATCGCGTCGCCGAAGGCAATCGCCTCTACGCCGCCGGCAAGTATGACGAAGCCACGCAGCGTTATGGCGAGGCGCTAGTCGACGATCCCGAGTCGCCACGGCTCAACTTCAACATGGGAACGGCACGGTACAAGTCCGGCAAGTTCGACGAAGCCCTGGCCGCGTTCGAACGCGTCCGCCCTGCCGGCGACGATCCGAAACGCGAAGCCCGCACCGCCTACAATGCCGGCAACAGCCATTACCGTCGCGGCGCCGACCTCGCCGCCACACAGCCGCAGGAGGCTCTCGCTGCTTATGCCCTCGCGTTGGCCAGTTACCGTCGCGCCCTCGGCATAGACCCCGCGGACGCGGACGCCAAGTTCAATTACGAGTTCGTCACCCGCAAACTCGCCGAACTGCGCAAGCAGATCGAAGAGCAGAAAAAGAAACAACAGGAACAGCAAGATCAGGAGCAACAACAGGAACAACAGCCGCAGGAACAGGCGGCTCCGGATGAGCAACAACAGTCAGACGGGCAACCGCCCGAGCGGCAACCGGGGGAGCCGCCGAACCAGACCCCGCAGGAGCAGACCGGCGACCAACAGGCGGCCGACAATCCGGAATCCGCGCCGCCGCAGGACGGGGAATCCGCACAGGAACCGGGCGAGGAATCGGCAGCGCCCGAGCCCCAACCCGTCGAGGAGTCGAGCCGAGGCGAGGACGCCGCCGCCCAGGGCGAGGCCGAAGCCGCGGAGTCGGATGGGTCCTCCCAGAACGGCGGTGCCGCCACGGCCGCCGGCGACGGTCAGGAAATCTCTCGGGCGGAGGCGGCGGCTCTGCTCGACGCAGCTCGAAGCGACGAGCTCAGGCCCGAAGACATCGCCCGCCGCATGCAAGGAGCGGCAGTCGCCGAGCCGCGCCAGGACTGGTAGACCTCATGCTCCGCCCTGCGCTCGCGACGATCGTTCTCGCGCTCGTTGTCGCCCGGCCGGTAGCCGCCGTGTCGGTCAGCGTCGACGTCAGTCCGCGCGACCTCGACGTGGGTGACACGGCAACGTTGACGCTCACCATCGAGGGGGTACAGGACACCACACCGCCAGATCTCGGAACCCTGGACGGATTCGACGTCAGCTACGTGGGTCCGTCGACTCAGGTGTCGATCGTCAACGGCGAGGTCACGGCACGCGTCCAGCACCGTTTTGCGCTGGTTCCTCGGCGCCCCGGGCAGTTCAACATCGGGCCTTTTACCGTTTCTTACGGGAACACCCCGGCAACCACCGAGACGGTCGCCGTCCAGGTCCGCGCCCCGGGGCCTGCCGCTCCCCCGCGCGGCGGCGGCACCGCTCCCCAGGCACCGGGCAACGACCCCGACACGCAGGCCTTACGCCTCGAAGCGGCCACACTTAAACCGCAGGTTTACGTGAACGAACCTTTCCCCGTCGACGTCACCCTGTACGTCGGCGCGGTTCGTGTGACCGACGTGCAATACCCGACGTTGCCCGACGGCGGCCTTGCGATCGAGAAGTTCGCCGAGCCGAGCCAGCGACAGCAGGCGATCGACGGCCGGACGTATCAGGTGGTCCGTTTCCGGACGACGGTGGTGCCGCTGCGCCCCGGGGCGCAGACCATCGGGCCCGCCTCGATGCGCATGAGCCTGCTCGAAAGGCGGCGCGGCCGCGGTCAGAACGATCCCTTCTTCGGCGGCTTCTTCGACGACGCCTTCTTCTCGCAGAAGCGACCCACCGAATTGCACTCCAATGCCGTGCCGGTCACCGTTCTACCGTTGCCCGAGGCCGGGCGCCCGACGGACTTCTCCGGGGCGGTTGGCCAGTTTACCCTCGCAGTCACCGCAAACCCGCCGGAGGTCGCCGCCGGCGACCCCGTCACCGTGCGCATGACCGTCTCCGGTAGCGGCTACCTGGGAGAAGCCGTGCCGCATTTCGTCGACACCGCCGGCTTCAAGGCCTACGACCCCAGCACAACCGCATCCGAGCGCGCTCCCCCCAACGCTTCGAAGTCTCTGGAACAGGTATTGGTTCCGACCGGCCCGACCGTCAACGCCGTTCCGGCAGTACGGTTCAGTTTCTTCGACCCGGAGACGCGCCAGTACCGGACCGCCCGGAGCGAACCCATCGCTCTGACCGTCCGGCCGTCAATCGGCGCGGCCACGCCACAGGTAATCGCCGGCGCTCCGTCGGCGCGACCGCGCGCGGTCGAAGAGCTTGGCCGCGACATCGTGTACATCAAGGACGCTCCCGGCGACCTGCTCCCGACGACCTCGCCGGGGCCGGATGCGTGGCTACTGCTCTGGCTCCCGGTGCCGGTCGCGATCTTCGGCGCAGCCGCTTACTACGACCGCCACCGCCGGCTGATGCACGGCGATCCGCGCTACGCACGCTTTTCTCGCGCCGGCCGCGAGGCGCGCGCCGGCCTGGCGGCAGCCGCCGCCGCTGCGGCCGCGCAGAACCGCGCCGAGTTCTACGACACGACGTTCCGCACCGTACAGAGCTTCCTGGCCGCCAAGCTGGAGCTGCCTCCCGGCGCGGTCGATCTCGAGGCGATAGCCGCCCGGGGGGTCGATACCGAAACCATCGAGCGGCTGCGAGTCTTGTTCGCAAGCTGCGAACAGGCCCGCTTCGCCGCGGCCGCCGGCGCGGCCGACATGCAAAGTTTACTGTCCACGGCGCAGGATATCGTCAGGCGCCTCGAACGCGCGCGCACGTACGGCGGCGCGTCCCGCCTCGGCGCGATCGTCCTTGCCGCCGGCCTTGGCACCGCCCTGCCGGGCGCGGTCGCGGCAGGTTCCGACCCGGCAACGCCGCAAACCGCCTTCTTCGAGGGCAACAGTGCCTACCGCACTGGCGACTACCACCGTGCGATCGCCGCCTATGAGCAGGTGCAAGGCAGCGGGCATGCGAGCAGCGCCCTCTACTTCAATCTCGGCAACGCCTACTTCAAGAGCGGCGATCTTGGCCGCGCCATTCTCAACTATCGGCGCGCCCGCAACCTCGCTCCCCGCGACCCCGACGTACTCGCCAACCTCGCCTATGCCGAGTCACTGGCCGGCGTGGAGCCCTGCACCCCGCCGCTCTGGGAACGCCTCGCGGTTCCTCTCGTCGACCGCGCGACGCGCAACGCGCTGATCTATGCCGCACTCGGGGCCTATACCGGCGCCTTTCTCCTGCTCGCTCTCCGGCGCCTGTTGCCGTGGAGTCCCAACTGGATCGCATGGTGCGGGGGCGGGCTCGGCCTCCTGGCCGTGTGGATAGGCGCTAATGCCGTCTATCGTGAGGTGGCGAGAGGAGGCCCGGCGGCGGTGGTCGTCGCTCAGGGCGAGACTCCCGTGCGCTTCGAGCCGACAACGACCGGAACCGTCCACTTCTCCGTTCGCGAAGGCACGCTGCTGCGCATAGACGGCGAGCGCGACGGTTGGCTGCAGGTAACTCGCTGCGACGGCCGTCGCGGCTGGATGGAAAGCGGCAAGGTGGCCGGGGCGGGGGCGTGAGGGCGTGCGGGCTTGAGGGCCTTTGGGGGCATAGGCGCTAACACTACAGTGCCGGCATGGTTCCCCGGCGGGCACCTGCCCGCCTGTTAGCGCCCAAGCCCCCAGACACTCACGCCCTCGCGCGCTCCTCCATTGCCCACCCTACCGAAATCTGCCATCAGGAAATCCGACGAGGGTCTACATGTTTACCGGAATCATCGAAGAAGTTGGTGAAGTAGTAGATGCGCGGGACGGCGTGCTGCGGATTCGCGGTCCGCTGGTGCTTGCAGATGCCAGACTGGGCGACTCGATCGCCATCAACGGCGTCGACCTGACCGTAGCCGCGGTGGATGAGAATACGTTCACGGCCAACGTCATGCCCGAGACCTACCGGAGGTCGAACCTCGGTGACCTGAAGGCCGGGGATGGGGTCAACCTCGAACGGTCCGTACGGCCGATGGACCGTCTCAGCGGGCACATCGTACGCGGCGTCGTAGAGGGACGCGCAACGGTCGTGTCGTTCACGCCCGAGGCCGATGCGATTGTCGCCCGTTTTCGAACCCCGCCCGAACTCCTGCGTTACATGGTCGTCAAGGGGCCGGTTGCCATCGACGGCGCCAGCCTGACGATCATCGACAAGACCGCCGACAGCTTCGCCGTGTCGCTGGTGCAGTACACGCAAGAACACACCAACCTGAACCGCAAGCGTCCCGGGGACACAGTAAACATCGAGACCGATATCATCGCGCGCTACGTTGAGCAGTTGGTGCGCGAACGCGACACCTGAGCGCAGACCATCGGCGCTGCCCCGAACGCGGCAGCTCCGCCACGTCAGCTTGCGGCGGCGGCAGGCGTGCGGCAAGAACTCGCCCTTCGAGACACCGTCAACGCGGGACGGCTCGTCACGGCGAGTCTCGCCCGCAAGTCACGCGGACCGGACGGGATTGTCACCTCGGCGAAAGAGTCCGTCGATAAACGGCCAAACCCGGCTTCGACAAGCTCAGCCTGAGCGGTGGTGAAATTGATTTCATTGCGTTTTTCCACGCTCACCCTGAACTACTATCGCCGAAAGTCTTGCCGTGGTGCGCAGAATTCAGATGGGGAGGGCGAGGCTCCAGCCCAGCCGTCGTCAGACCGTTGCGGCTCGGCTGGAGCCTCGCCCTCCCATAGGCATTGCTGGTCAGGCGATGGGTTGCGGGCGCCAGCCCGCGCTAGGCTCGTCGAAGGGTGAACGGGAGTTTATCGACAGACTCGAAAGCCGGGGTCCAGCATCAGACGAAGTGCTGGAGGCCGACTTTCGCGGGCATGACGTACGGAATCGTCCTGCCGCGCAACGAAGTCCGGAAGACGTGAGTCCCGGCATCGAGGCGTCGTCACTCGTGCGGTACGCCCGCCACCAGATTGTTGGTCAGCACGACGTCACCCAGCGCCGATGCGCACGACGTGAACGACGCCGCCAGGTTGGCGCCGGCGGCACTCGGCGGCGACTGCGTCAGTGCGGCGCACTGGAACACTCCGCCCGTCGCTCCCTGCGGCCCCAGTTGCGGCCCGCCAACGGCGCCGGCGTGGAACACCGTCGCCGACGTGCTACCGGTCACGTAGGGCAGCGTCACCGGCGTCCCGCGCACCTCCACCGGATCGCTGTCGCTGCAGAACGTCGGCGTGCACAAACCGCTCTGCGTGCCGATGCGGATCGTGTTCATGAGTCGAGCCGAGCCCGACGGACCCGCGCCCGAGAGCGCGATCTCCCGCGGCTCGGCCGGCCCGCCCCCGTCGGGATGACAGTCCTGCGTAATGACCGAATCGATCGCATCGAGTCCCCCACAGCCGATCACACCGGCCGCGCTGTTCCCCGGTCCGTTGACGAAAGTGCAGGGCCTGGCCGCCGGGCACACGGTCGGACTGACGATACCGTCCCCGCACAACGGCGACGGCGTACCGTCAGCCTCGAAAATCGTGCCACCGCAGGTCTTCGCCGCGAAGCCGCGCACGCATGCGCATGCGAGCGTCGCCACCTGAACCTTCGGAAAGACGACGCTGTCGGCCTTGATGACGGCCGGAATCTCCCCGTCGCGTTCCTTACCGATCGTCAGCGTTTGATCGCCGGAGAGTGGGATGGGCAGGCGCGCAACGATTTGCCCGTAGGTGATCACCCCGCTGGTTCCGGGCTGAATACCGCCCGGAATGGCGACTCCGGGCACCAGAGGAAAGGCCACTTCCGTCTCGAAGGTGCAGTTGGCGGCGCACCCGTCGCCGCCGAAGGTCACGCAGCGGTCGCACATGCTGCCCGGGCAGTCGCCGTCGTCGTCGCAAGCGGTTCCGACTTTGGTTCCCGCCAGACACACACCCGGCTGGGCGTCGCCGCCGCAGGCGCCGTTCGACGTACATCCGCTACCGGCCAGATTGCCGCCGATACAGATGCCGCCGTCGTCGCAGTCCTCGCCGGGCTCGACAACGCCGTTGCCGCAGGCCCCCGGCTCCGGCGGGACCGGTACGCCGTCGTCGTCCCCACAGCCGGATAACGTGAAAAGTCCGGCCGCTACCACCACAAACAGGATGTTCCTGAACGCTGGTTGCATGGCCTTCTCCCTTCTCGTCCTGCCTTACTTTGCAGCTTACGCCCAGCAGAAGGATGAGCAAGCGGGATTTTGGGGCACCCTTAACGGACAGGTTGTTAGGTTGTCAGGCTGGTGCGCGGTCAGGAATCAGCCGGCCCTCAGGCCCCGACGCGCCCGGGCCCCCACGCATTGACACAACCTCGCCATTACGGTTCGTTGCCCGGATGTTGAGTGGCCGGATGGCACTGTGGACCCCGACGTCGTCGACATAGATCAACTTCCCAGCGCTGGAATAGGTGCGGTCGAGGCGGTCCGGATCGACCGCCCGCAAAGGCTACGGACGATCTGGGCTTTGGCCTGGCCGGTGATCGTGACGATGTCGCTCGAATCGGTTGTGGGGCTCGTCGACATGCTCATGGTCGGCCGTCTGGGGGCGGCGGCGGTAGCCGGGGTTGGCGTTGGCGTGCAGATATTGAACGCCATCACCACGGTTATGTTTGCGGTCGGCACCGGCACCCTGGCAGTAGTGGCGCGCCACATCGGAGCCGGCGAGGAGCGCGACGCAGAGGACGCGCTCATGCAGTCCTTGCTGGCAGCCGCCGGGCTCGCCGTGCTGGCGACGGTCCCGGTAATGCTCTGGGCTCCGGAACTCGTTTCCATCTTCGGCGTTCGGGACGACGTTGCGGCGCAGTGTACTCCGTACGTGCGCATAATCATGCTGGGCCTGCCGGCGGACGCGCTTCTGTTCACTATCGCCATGGGTCTGCGGGGGGCAGGAGACACGCGTACTCCGTTGATGGTCGGAGCGGTGACCGGGTTAACCAAGCTGGCATTCAATTACTTGCTGATCTTCGGCTCGCTCGGAGCACCGGCGCTGGGCGTACCGGGAGCCGCACTGGCGACGGCGATTGCTTTCACGACCGGCGCCGGGGCGGCGCTGGCACTGCTGGCGAGCGGGCGGCTGGCGCTGCGTCTCGAGTGGCACCGCATGCGGCCGCACCTCCCCGTCATGGGACGCGTGCTTCGCATCGGCTACCCGGCGGCGATCGAGCACGCGTTGATGCAGATCGGCTTTTTCCTCTACATCATTTTCGCGGCCCGCTACGGCACGGCGGCGGTGGCTGCGTACTTCATCGGCGTACGCATTCTGGCGCTGTCGTTTCTCCCCGGCTTCGGTTTCACCGCGGCGGCGGGAGCATTGGTCGGCCAGAACCTCGGGGCCCAGCAGCCGTTGGAGGCGGAGCGCAGCGGTTGGGAATCGACGCGGCTGGCCCTCTACCTGATGACCGCCGCCGGCATCGTCATATATCTCGCTGCCGAGCCGATTGCGCGCCTGTTCGTCGACGACCCGGCGGTGATTGCCAACGCGGTGCCGTTCATTCACGTGCTCGCGGCGGCGCAGCCGCTGATGGCGATCGACTTCACGCTCGGCGGCGCACTACGTGGCGCCGGAGACACGCGCTTCCCGCTGGTTGCGGTCTTCGTCGCCTTCTACGGCTGCCGCCTCGGCCTGGCGTCGCTGGTCACTTTCTGGTGGCACCTCGACGTGTTCTGGCTGTGGTTCGCCCTGATCGGCGACTATGTGGCGCGCTGCGTCTTGAAGGGATGGCGGTTCCGGTCCGGCAAGTGGAAGGAAGCCGCAGTGTAAGAGGCCCCCCAGGCCCTCAGGCCCCCTCAAGCCCCCCCTCCCCGCTCGCGCCTCCTCTGGCGGGCCACGGCCCGGTTGTGCTCTTCGAGGGTGCGCGAGAACTCGTGCATGCCGTCCTGGCGGGCGACGAAGTACAGGTAGGGAACGTCGGCCGGGGACACCGCGGCTTCGAGGGCAGCCAGGCCGGGATTGCAGATCGGTCCGGGGGGGAGGCCGCGATGGAGATACGTGTTGTACGGTGACGGACGATCCACGTCGGCCGCCGTCGGCACCGGCCGCCCGACCCGACCGTAGACGACGGTCGGGTCAGCCTGCAGCGGCATACCGATGCGCAACCGGTTGCGAAACACCCCCGCGACAATGGCTCGCTCGCCGTCCACGCCGGTCTCCTTCTCGACTATGGAGGCCAACGTGACCGCCTCGGCCTCGGTCAGGTCGGCCGCTATGCGCGGGCCGTGCCATGCCGCCGTCACCGCACGGAAGCGCCCCACCATGGTCGTCAGGATGTCCTCCGGTGACGCCCCCGGCTCGAAGGCGTACGTATCCGGAAACAGGTACCCTTCGAGCCCGGTGACGGGGAGGTCCAGGCGAGCCAAGAACGCGGGATCGCTGGCCGCGCACCAGAAGCGGTCGGCACCGCCAAGACCGGCGGCGGCCAGGACGGCGATCGTCTCCGCCACCGTACTGCCTTCCGGGACGGTCACGCTGCGCAAGGCCGAGGTTGGAGATCGCAGCATGTCGAGCACCTGCCGGATCGATACCGGCGCGCTGAAGCGATACGTGCCCGCTCGCGCGGCACGATCGGCCTGCGTGGCCCGCGCCCACAGTCGCGCCAGCCAGGCCGACCGGACAACGCCCGCGGCGGCGAGCCGTTCGGCCGTGATTCGGAAGGGCTCGCCCGATTGCACCGTGACCACCGCCCCGCCCTCGGCCAGCGGCACCGGTGCGTTGAGCGCCCACCGCCCACCCGCAGCTACCGCCAGCGCAACCAGGCCGAGCAAACCCCCGCCGAAGAAGACACGTCGCATCTGTGTACCTCAGCGCGGGCTTCGCCCGCAACCCATTGCGGATTGCGGAATGCGGATTGCGGAACTCATGAATCCGTCGTCCGCAATCCGAAATCCGCATTCCGAAATTCTTCGCACCATGCGACGAACTCGCGAACTAGTGGCTCAGACGCTCAGGGGCGCTCCGCCTTTGCTACCTCGCCGCCGTATGCCAGAGTAGACCGATGCGTCCACCCTTCCTAGTCGATCGCAAGCCCCGCGTCTTCGGCCATCGTGGCGCCGCCGGCCTGGCGCCGGAGAACACCCTGCCCTCCTTCGCTCTCGGGCTGACCCTTGGCGCCGACATCCTCGAACTCGATGTCCACGCCAGCCGCGACGGGATCATTGTCGTCATTCACGACCCAACCCTAGAACGTACCACGAACGGCAGTGGCGAGGTGCGCGATCATACCTTCCACGAACTCAGGCAGCTCGACGCCGGGTATCATTTCACGCGCGACGGTCGCGACTTCCCGTTTCGGGGCCAGGGAGTTCGACTCTGCACGCTGGAAGAGGTCCTGCGCGAATTCCCGCTGGCCCCCTGCAACATCGAGCTCAAGCAAGGCGAGCCCTCCATCGTCGCCGACGTGGTCCAGTTGATAACGCGTCTCGATGCGCACCGGCGCGTCCTACTGGCGGCCGAGCACGACGAGATCATGCGGGAGATCCGCGCTTGCTCCGGCGAGATCGCCACCAGTTTCTCGGCCGCCGAAGTCGCGGACTTCGTACGCCGTTGCGCCAGCGGCGACCTGGCAGGATTTCGTCCCGCGGGTTGCGCCTTACAGATTCCGCCGCGCTTCGGAGATTTCGACCTCGTGACCACGGCCAGCGTCGAGGCCGCGCACGCCGCCGGCCTCGATGTACACGTGTGGACCATCAACCACCGGGACGAAATGGACGCCCTGCTGGCACTCGGCGTCGACGGCATCATCTCCGACCTTCCGGGCGTCGCGCGCCTCGCCGTCGACGCCGCACCGCCGCGCCAGCGCTAGTCCTAAGGCAGGGAACGATGACGACACAACGAGGTAGGATACCTCGATGACCACGACTGCCAGGACCGTACAGACCCATCTCTTCTCTGGATGGAAAGAACACGAGAGGGATCCGATCGTCGCCAAGACGAAGCAGAAGGCAGCGAACTGACCTCGGCAGAGGAGGAACTGCGGAGCCGATAGCCCGTACTATCCGCGCCGAGGGTGTTCTTCCTCCGCAAACCAGCTGTCGAAGTCGTAGCCGTTGATCACTCGCAACGCCGGCAGAGCCGGCAGGGTGTGCGCACGCGGGGTGCGACATGCGACCCAGTGTTCCGCGGTCGCGCGCTTGCCTAGTAGGGCGAGCACTTTGAGCATCGGCCGCAGGGTCCTGGTATCGGTCAGGTTCTCCGACCACTTCGCCTCTACAAGCCGCAGCCGCCCCTCGTGCTCGATGACGAAGTCCACCTCGGTGCCGTGCGCATCACGCCAGAAGAAGAGCCCCGCGGCCGACCCGGTCGCCATCTTGGCGCGCAGAATCTGACCCAGGACGAAAGTCTCCCAGATGGAACCGATGAAGGGCGAACGTTCCATGCCCGCCGGTGAATCAAGCCCCAGAAGAAAGCAGAGCAAGCCGGTGTCGCGGAAGTAAAGCTTCGGCGTCTTGATCAAACGCTTGCCGAGGTTGCGGAAATAGGGCTCGAGCAGGACGATCTGATTCGATGCCTCCAAGACCGATAGCCAATCTCGCGCGGTCGTGGCGGCGATGCCCACGTCGCGCGCAAGCTCGACCAGATTCAGCAGTTGCCCCGAACGTGCCGCGCAGGCCCGTAGAAAGCGCTCGAAGTCGCGCAGGCTCCCGACGCGGACCAGCTGACGCACGTCACGTTCGAGATACGTCGCCACGTAGCTGGTATAGAAATCACGCGCATCGAGGTCGCGAACTCGATACAGCGAGGTCGTCGGCGCTCTCCTGCTGGAGGTGCGTGCATACGGTCGGCGGGCGGCCACGCACCGCGTGAATCATGACGTTGGTGTCGAGCAGCCAGATCACACGTCGTCCGCGGCGAGATCGAGGAGGTGCCCGCCGATCGGAACGACGCGACCCAGCCGCCTGTCGGAGAAAGGCCCGCTGGTGCTTCGACAAGCTCAGCACGAGCGGGCTCTGCCTTGATTTCACGGCATTGTCCGCTCGCCCTGAACTACTATCGCCGAAAGTCTTGCCGTGGTGCGCAGACTTTTCCGGTCATTGAGCGGCAGTGGCCCACCGATCGTCCCGAGTAGCCGTCGTCTTCTCAGACGGCGTATCGAGGGAGGCGGGTAACCACGACGGCGGCCCCTCGATACGCGCCCTGAGAAGACGGGCGCTACTCGGGGCGAACGGGTTCCGGTCGCCAGGTTGGGATGCGGGCGCCAGCCCGCGCTAAGCCCGTCGAAGGGCGAGGGGCCGCTTTCTGCGACCGGCTCCTAGATCAAGGTCCTTCGCGCGCCGGGCCACACGCTGACAGTAGCCAATCGGCCATTTTCGCCACCGGCTCCAGGATCACGACATCACCTTCCTTGCGGATGGCCACTTCCTTGCCCTGCGGACAGCCGGCATAAACACCGTGTTCGACATAAGATCGATTCTCGGACGTTGCCCGCCATCCCCCTCGTCTTTACGATCGCCCCTCCACAGCCCGTGCGCAGCGCGGACAAAGCGCGTGTCAACAAAAGATTGCGCCCGCAGGCCGGCCGCACCGGGGCGCCGGCAGGACGGGTGCCGGCGCCGGGCGCACCTCGGCGCCGCCCGTCACTCCACGAACTGCTCGGACACGCTCTCGCAACCCGGGAGCTGCGGCGGCAACCGCGCCGGGGCCGCGACCGCCGGTGCCGTCGGCAGGCCGAGATGGCGGAGGATCTTCTCGATCACCGCGGGGGCGGATTGGGGATTTCGGATTGCGGATTTCGGATTGCGGATTGCGGAGTGAGATGGTCGCTTACCTGGTCCGGTCCCTTGCTGTGCGGGCGGTTTTGATGGACGAGACCGTGATCGCCAGCAGTTCGTTCGCTTCTTGCCGCAGGGCTGCGACTGCGTCGGCGGTCGTACCGCCGCTCTCCATGAGCAGTTCCATCCAGTACATCGACTCATCCGCCTCTTCCTCGACGATCCCCATCTTGGAGACGAAGTCGGCCAACGACCGGGCACGGCAGGCGGCCCGGTAGTTGGCCCCGACGGACGTCGCCGACCGCAGCAATTGCCGCCCGATTACCTCTGCGGTTCTGGCGCGCGGCGACGACTCAACCAGATGGATCACGCCCAACGCGAACCGGCGCGTTCGCCGCTTCAGCTCATCCTTCGTCATGGCCCGTGGCACCTCTGCCCGTGTAACCCGCACCCCGTCGACATGGCAGACTGTCCGGAATCCGCAATCCGCAATCGGCAATCAGCAAGTGGTGTCCGGTTTCCTGTTTCCGGTTTTCTGTTCCTGACTTCGGGTCAAACCCAGCCGGGGCAACACGGTGCCCTCGGGCTGGCGGCGGACGTACGTGCATTGCCCACGCCCCAGCCCCGCGCCGTGCTCACATTCGGCCCGTAGCGATCGCTCCGAACGCAAGCTCGCCGGCATTGAATCGCCCGGCACCGAATCCACGTCCACGAGTCAGCACCGCGAATGCCAGCCCGTGCGGCACGGACGTCCGCACACACCGCCCCGGTGTGCCCGTGTCGAGAGCACGCCCCTGCGGCGTTCATGTACTCAGTCGGAGGACGCGCGATCTGGGGTTTGGAGACTTCGGCTGCCACTCCGTACACGTACTCAGCGAAGCGGTACGCGTACTCGTACACGGACTGAGGGCACGCAGCGATGAAGTTGGACCACAGGCGTGCGGGAATTGTGGAGAGTACTATCTCGACGAGACGGTTGCGGACCGAGTCTTTGCGCAGGCCGAAGACGCGGTACGCCGGCAGGCTGAGATCGAAGTACTGCGTTATGCGGCCTAGTGCCCTGCAAGGTGTCGGCTGGGAAGGAAGCCGGGCTCGCTAGCTCTGCGAATCGCGTGCGGAACTTTACGCAGAGCCGTGAACCCTGATACTCTGTGACCGATGAAGGCAACATTGACCGAACCTGAAATCGTGACGCGCAAGGGAAAGCCCGTCTCCGTCATCATCCCCATCAAAGACTACGAAGAGCTCTTGGAGCGCCTGGAGGATTCTGACGACGTGGCTTGGCTCAAACGCGCCCGCCGCAAGCCAATGCAATATCGTCCGCTGGAAGACTACGTCGCCGGGCGCAACCGCAAGTGACCGTGTATCGCGTCCTGCTTGAGCGCGGCGCGGAAAAGGAACTCGCCCGACTTCCGTCCGAGACTCACGACCACATCGTCGCGGCGATCCAGGCGCTGGCATCCAACCCACGCCCGCCGGGCTGTCGCAAATTGGCGGGCAGCAAACACGACTATCGCATCCGCGCCGGCGACTAACGTGTGGTCCACGAGATCGCCGACGAGATTCGCGTCGTGCGCGTCAACCGAGTGCGCCATCGGCGCGAGGTCTATCGCTGAGGCTTCAGCTGTCGAACTGCATCACCACCAGCACCTGGCCGCCGTCTACCGTGTCGCCGGCGGCGACTCGGACCTCGGCAACGGAGCCGGCCGCCTCGGCATTGAGACGGGTCTCGATCTTCATCGCTTCCAGGATCACTAGGCCGTCGCCGGCTTCGACGCGATCGCCGGCGTTGACGAGGACGTGGAGGATCTTCCCCGGCATCGGTGCCACGACTTCGGGTGCCGCGAAGCTGCCGACGGCGTGCGTCGTGTGCGACGGGGATTCGGGAACGAAGGAGTACACGCCGCCGTCGATGCTGTATACGGGCTGTGGAGGGGCGATCGTAAAGACGAGGGGGATGGCGGGCAACGTCCGAGAATCGATCTTATGTCGAATACGGCGTTTATACCGGCTATCCGCTCGCCGCGCCACCAAGCGCACCGCCAACGGCCTCGAGAAACGTCCGGCGGTTCGTGTGTGGTGCGGCAGTCATCGTGCCCCCTTTGACAGGTCGGTCGCTGCGGCACCGTTGCCGACAGTGGAGACCCAGTCAAGCGGGGCCGACAGGATCTGCATTGCCGCGAGGTGCAGCAAGGCCGACCTGCAAGTCTACGCAACCTTCCGTCGCGGCCCGGTGCGGGCCCTTCGACCGGGCCTAGCGCGGGCCGCCGCCCGCAACCAAAGAATGCCTGACAGAATCCGTCACCCTGGCGAAAGCCGGGAGCCCGGGACCAGTGATCGCCGATCACTTGCGACCGGTCTGCAACATCTCCCATTCCCGGCCGGGATGTTTCACCCGGAAAGATTCCAGGCATCCGCGGTCCTGCATGGTAACGTAGGCAGTGCGACCGTCCGGACCGCCGAACGCGATGTTCGACGGCACTTTGCCGGTCAGCTCAATATCACGCAGCACTTCTCCCGTCCGGGACACCATGGCTACCGTCCCCTTGCCGGGTCGGGTGATGTAGAGATTTCCCCGGTTGTCGCAACGCATGCCGTCCACGTAGAAATCGGGAAACTGCAGCAGCAGGCGCTTGTTGCCAATATTTCCCTCGGGCGACAGGTCGTAAGCCCAGACGTTGCGCTGCACACTTTCGTTCACGTAAAGCGTCCGTTCATCCGGGCTGATCTCGATGCCATTGGTGGTGCCCATGTCGGCTTCCAGCAGCTCGACATCACCGGTCGTGTCAATGCGCCAGAGCTGGCCGGTAGAGGCCTGCCAGTTCGGATCACTGGCGTAGAGCATGTCATCGCTGCGGATGGCCAGGTCGTTGGGTTGATTCATGGCCGGTTCGTGGGCGTAGGTTGAGACGTCCTTGGTGTCGATGGCGACTCGCAGAACGTTGTGCCCGAGCACGTCGGCAACCATCAGGTCACCCCGACTGTTCAGGCGGATACCGTTTCCGGCACTGCCGCTCGGCAACCTGACGAACAGGCTGCTTTCCCTACTCGGCGTTACGATGCCGATCGTGCCCCATCTCGCGAAATTGACTGCGTAAACGTTGCCGGCGGCATCCGTCGCCGGCCCCTCGATGAGGGAGGTGAATGACCCCGGCGGCGTGAAATCAGTGCTTTGGAAAAGCGGTTCTTGTCTTTGTTCCGCATCCCCGCAAGCAAAAAGGAACGCCAGGATAGCCAGGAGGACGACACGCGGCAGTGTCATCGGTCGTGTGCGACTCCACCGGGGAGCACCTCCAGCCGAGTGCCGGCTGGCGTGGGTCGTTTCAGCGGGTTGACGATATCGTGCGAAGCGGTTCATCGGCCTCCCCTCCGTTCTGCGAGCGCGGCGGAGTCCAGTGCCAATGGCGAACCTTTCGGAATGCAGATTCGAGAAGGGCGCTGGCGCTCGGGCGGGTAACCTGCCCGGTGGGGTGGAGCAGCGGACCCTGTCGGCCCGAAACGTGCCGATCCATGATACCCCCCTTCCCGAGGGTGATCTCACCCTGATCGCGTGCAAACGCTAAGCCGGCGAGGAGACAGTCTCCAATGCTGGGAGTTGCCAGGGGGGCTGGTCGGCCCCTCCGAATCCCGCGAAGGGGTTTCACGCCGGTGATATCGTTCGCGCCTTTCCGCGGCGGCGCGGTCCTTCGGTCGCGTCACGTAACTACTGCCCTGTACAGTAGTGCTAAGTGTGCGTCATTGGGTTGATGGGACTCGGCGGAGCGGGCGCTTGCCCGCGTCAGGTCGTCCGGAATTTGGTGGAGGGAACGAATCGCGCGTGCTACAGCCGGCGGTATGGAACCCGCGCGGCACCGCGCTACGTACGAAGATGTACTCGCTCTGCCGGAACACCTCGTGGGCGAGATCGTCGACGGCGAGCTGTACGCCTCGCCGCGGCCCGCGTCGCCGCATGCGCTGGCCGCTTCCGGAATCGGCAGTGACGTGTTCGGCCGCTTCAACCGCCCGCCGAACGGCCCCGATGCGCCCGGCGGGTGGTGGATTCTGTACGAGCCGGAACTCCATCTCGGTCCCGACGTGATGGTTCCCGACGTCGCCGGCTGGCGCCGCGAGCGCATGCGGGCGATCCCGAACGTCGCCTACTTCGAGGTCGCGCCGGACTGGGTCTGCGAGGTGGTGTCCCCGAAGACCGCGATTCTCGACCGCCGCCGCAAGATGCCGATCTACGCCCGCGAAGGCGTGTCGCACCTGTGGATCGTCGACCCGCTCCTGAAGACGCTCGAGGTGTATCGCCACGAGAACGGGCGCTGGATCGTCGCCAGCACCCACGGCGGCGACGAACAAATCCGCGCTGAGCCCTTCGACGCCATCGAGCTAGACATCGCGCGCTGGTGGTTGGAACCTTGACGGGGCTTCGCACCCAACGGTGCCGGCGAGCGCCGTCCTCTCTTTCGAAAATTGGGGCAGGGACGGGGCTGGGTTAGCGCAATGGCGGGCAGCCCTCGGGGTCAGCATCGGTATCGATCCGAGTCCCTCGATCCCGATAGCGATTGCGACCCCGACCCCGCAGGGCGGACCACATTTTCATCGCCTTCAGACGACCGCCAGGTCATGGGCAACAGCCGGAACAAGACACCCATGTTCATTGACCGCCGACGATTCGACCAGGTCGGACGGCAGCCACCCCGAGTAGAACGGCTTGCGGCTCGGGCACGGAGCGGATCGCAGTGCGGTGGGAAGCGCGGAGAGAAAGGCGGAATGGGGAGCTGGAGCGGTGGAAGCTGTCGCTCAGGCGCAGTTGCGAAACACGCGGGCAGCCCAGCGAGTGCCTTTGGCCTGGTCGCTGTCGGTGCGGGCGCAGTGGAGCTCGACGCTCGCAGCCGGCGGCTCGGCTCGGAATGCGTGATGCGTCACTTTCTCACTTTGTCGCTGTCGATAATCGCGCTGGCGCCGAGCCGGATTGCGCCGACCTTCGAAAGTCCCCTGATAGACTCTGCCCGCCGCACGCATGCTCTCGCGCCGCGCCTCAAAGCGGCATGGTTCACGGCAATAGCGCTGCCCATGGTCGCAGCACTGGCAGAAACGCAGCTGCCGGTGGCAGCGGGCGCAACTGAAGACTCGATCCCTGGCCTCGACGATGGGAGCACCTCCAGCTCCCAAAAGGCTGGCCAGCGCCCCCCAATTGCGTCATTGTCCCGCCGGGACAAAAACACATCCTGACGATAGATGGGCACTTCCCAGAAGGCTCGAGGCGGCCACCTCGGGCCTTCACCTCTTTCAGAGCCCGGCTTCCCGATCGTGTCCCACACCCACGCGAAAGCCACGCCGCCGCGATGCCCCGTGCGCCCCGTCCACCGCCGCCCAGAAGTACAAGAAGAATTGCAATCAGATCCGCGAAGAAGATGGATCTCAAACCTGGCTCAACGCTGGCGACCGATTCTGGCTGCGCCTGATGCTCTTCACCAGATTCAGGCGCTTTCTCTCAGCCGTCCACACCTGGTGTCAGGGACTCGCCGCAACTGCCGCAGTAGCGGGCGTCGCGCGCAGTACCCGTGCCGCACTGCGGACAGAACGCGACGGCCGTCGCGGCCGCCGCGCCCCCACCTTCCTCCGCGGTCCCCGTGTCCAGCGCGGCCAGTGCGGCCATGGCTTCCCGGGCGTACTTCTCGCGGACGATCTGGAAATCCACCTCGGTGAGCTTACCCATGCGGTAATCCAGCTCGGCGTCTTTGATCGCCGCGTAAGCTTCCACCTTGCGGGACTCGATCGCGCGGCGCGATTGGTCGCCACCCTCGCCCCCCGCAGCCGACTCGGCCAGACCAAAGAACGGTAGTGCCACGAAGGCAACGGCGGCAAGAACGAGAACCGCGCCGATCACGAGTGTCACGCCCACCGAGGTTTCTCCTCTTGCCGGCGCCTGCGCGTCCCGTTCGCGGTTGGCCGCCGCAGCGACCGGGTCGGGGCGCAGGTCATCCTTCGAACCGCCGGAGTTCACGCTCCAGCACCTCTCGGTATGCACCATTGTCCCCGGGCGCCGGGGCTGCCGGCGGCGGCCCCTGTCCCCGACGGCTCCAGCGGACCGCCACGAGAACGACGATACCGCCGGCAAGTGCGAGCAGCACAAAGGGGGTCACCCAGGCGAGCAAGTTGAAACCCTGCGCGGTCGGCGAGGAGAGGATCTTTTCTCCGTATTTCTGTACGAAGTAGGCAAGAATCTTCGGCTTGTCGTGCCCGCTCGCCATCTGGGCACGGATCTCCTCTCGCAGCGGAAGAGCGGACGGGCAGTTCACGTGGTTGCAACTGTGAACGGTCAGCCCGCAGCCGCACTGGCAGGTCAGCGATTCCTCGATCTCCTGAAACGACGGCGTCGACCCGGCACGCCCGACGGCGGCCGCCGCGAGCAAGACCGCCACGAGGCCAATGCCCGCTCTGAGCCTATGCGTTGGTCGGGCCGAGCGTCTCACCGGACCGTCGCTCCATCCGTGGCACCCGCCGGCGCCGTATGGGTGGCCGGCACCGCCACCCGGGCCGGCCAGATCGTAATGACCGTACCGAGCGCAGCGACGATGCCGCCCCACCAGAGAAAGCCGATCAATGGGTTGATGTACGCCAGGATCGTCGCGGTCCTCGTCGCCTGATCGTAACTGCCGAGCACCAGGTAAAGGTCCCCGCCGAGGGTCGATCGGAAGGCGACCTCGGTCGTCGGCTGCTCGGGCTTCTTGTAGAAGCGCTTCTCCGGGTGCAGCGTGTCGATGACGCGACCGTTGCGCAAGACCGCCACCGCGGCGGTCAGGTACGCAATATGCGGCGTGTCGCGCTCCTGCACGCCGTCGAAGCGCAGCGTGTAGTCTCCGATCGCGAGCGTCTGCCCCGGCGCGACGGCAACCTGCTGTTCCTGCCGGAAGGCGGCGGTACCCGTAATGGCCACGAAAATCATGACCACGCCGACATGAATGATATAGCCGCCGTAACGCCGCCGGTTCTTGGCTACCAGGCGCACGAGTGCCTGGCCGACGTGCTCGCCGACCATGGCTTGCCGGGCGCGCACGCCGCGCCAGAACTCCAGGACGATGGTCGCCATGACGAACGCACAGAGCGAAAACGACAGCAGCGCGTAGAACTCGCGGACACCGCCCAACACCAGGGCGAGGCCTGCACCGAGCCCGATCAGTCCGGGCAACAGGAAGTTCCGCCGCAGGTTGCGCGCCGAGGCGCGCCGCCACGCGATCAGCGGTCCCACACCCATCAGGAACAGCAGCAGCAGGCCGAGCGGCGCGTTGACACGATTGAAGAACGGCGGGCCTACGGTGATCTTGACGCCGCGCACGGCTTCCGAGATCACCGGGAAAATCGTGCCCCAGAAGACCGCAAAGGCAATGCCGACCAGCACCAGGTTGTTGAGCAGGAAAGCCGCTTCGCGCGACAGAATCGAATCCAGCGTGTTCTCGCTTCGCAGCAGCGGCAAGCGCCACAGCAGCAGCGCAACCGAAACCGCGAGGGTGGCCAGGAGAAAACCGATGAAGAAGGGCCCCAGGCCGGATTGCGTGAAGGAATGCACGGACGAAATCACACCGCTGCGCGTCAGGAACGTTCCGAAGATGGTCAAAGCGAAGGTGAGGATCACCAGCACCATGTTCCACACCTTCAGCATGTTCTTCTTTTCCTGAATCATCACCGAGTGCAGAAACGCCGTGCATGTCAGCCACGGCATGAAAGCGGCGTTCTCGACCGGGTCCCACGCCCAGTAGCCGCCCCAGCCGAGCACCGTATACGCCCACTCGGCGCCGAACAGGTTGCCCAGACTCAGGAAGAACCAGGCCAGCAGCGTCCAGCGTCGCGTCGTGCGGATCCACACATCGTCGAGGCGTCCGGTGATCAGCGCGGCCATGGCAAAGGCAAAGGGGATCGCACAGCCCACATAGCCGATGTACAGCGCCGGCGGGTGGATCATCATCCAGTAGTTCTGCAGCAGGGGGTTGAGGTCGCGTCCTTCGGGCGGCACGAAGGCAAGGCGCTGAAACGGCGGCGTGACGAAGACGAGCATCGACAAGAAGAAGAGGCTAACCACCATCAGCACGGCGACCACGGACGGCATCAGGGCGCGATTGCTCTGCCGGTTCTGCAGCACGACCACGGTGGACATCGACGTCAGCACGAGCAGCCAGAACAGCAGCGAGCCCGCCTGCCCACCCCAAAGGGCGGCGACGGTGTACGCCAGCGGCAGGGTTGTACTCGAGTAATGCGCTACATACTCGATGGCGAAGTCATGAGCGGCAAGCGCGTGCAGCAAGGCGCCAACAGCAATGAGAATGAAGCCCCAGACCCCGATGGCAGCGTGTTCGGCGCTGGCCACGAACTCGCGCTGGCGCCACGCCTCGCCGGCGAGCGCCATGACGATGGCGTAAGCCGACAGAACCCACGCCGCGATCAGCGCAAACGCACCCAGCTCAGCCATCGCTCCTCCGCTCAGCGCCCGGACGCCGGCTCCGCTTCGTACTTCGACGGGCAAGAGGTCATGACCGTTTGCGCCATCAGCGTGCCGTCGCGATACGTGCCCTCCACGATGACGTCACTGCCCCCGTCATCCCTGAACATGTCGGGTGTGACCCCGACAAAGAAAACCGGGACGCTGTCGGTCGGCTGCGCTTCGCCCTTGAAGTCCCCGAGGCGGAAGCGCAGCTCCTCGCCGCGCGGTGTCATGCGTCGCTCGACGCTGCCGTGTTGCACTCGTCCCGCGACGCGCACGCCCTCGTCCGCAAGGGCCGCACGTCTGGCCAGAAACTCGTCGATCGTGAGGTAGTACACGGAGGTCTGCTGGACGCCGGTGTACATAAGGTAAGCGACCGCACCCACCAGCAGCGCGGCGCCGATGCCGAACTTAAGTCGTTGATTCATGGGGGTTCTACACGCTCCAATTTTCACTAAAGAATTCGTCCGGGGGTTGCAAGCAAGGGGGAGTGCGTTGGCGGCGCCCGGCTTGCACTGGCCCGGCGCCGTTGCTATGCGGGCGGTCCCGCGTGGCTGTACGACGGCCGCGCGAGATCGCGGAAGGCCACCCTACCGGCTGGGTTGGCGGGGAGGAGTCACGATGAGCAAGCGCATCCGGCGCTTACTCGGCGTGTGCGGGAGCCGACTCCGCGGGGCCGCCTCGGGCTCCGTGGCCGGTGCGGTTGTCGCCGCCGTGGTACTCACGCAACCGACGGTCGCCACCGCGCGCCAGCAGTCCCGCCGCCCCCCCGCACCGAAAGCGCGGCTCGCACCGGCGGCGGATACCGGCATACCCCAACGAACTAAAGCGGCGGCCACCGAAGACGACGCCTGGAGTCGCGTGCTCGTCGATCCGCCCAGTGTGGCGGCGTGGGATGCGGCCGCAGAGCGCGATACGCGTCTGGCCGCCTGGTCGACCGCCGCGACCAGTCGGTCTTTCCGTCTGCCCGCACGCCGCTCGACCCACTACAGCCTTGCGATCTCCGACGGCGAGACAGCGCCGCTGCTGCACTTCGCCGTGAGCCTGCTCGGACGGCCTTACCGTTTCGGCTCGGACGAGGGGGAGTTCGACTGCTCGGGATTCGTCCGTCATGTGTTCGGCGAGTTTGGCGTCGAACTGCCGCATTCGTCGCGGGCCCAGTTCACGCTCGGCGACACGGTGGCCCGCTACGAACTCGCGCCCGGCGATCTGGTGTTCTTTCGCAGCGCCCGAGGTCGCCGCGTGAACCACGTCGGCATTTACGTGGGCGGAGACCAGTTCGTCCACGCCGCTCGGCACGAGGGGCGGGTCATGGTCAGCTCGCTGACCGAGACGTACTACGACCGCACCTTCGTTGGCGCGCGGCGCATCGATCTGTAATCGCAACGCCTTTCCGTTCGCCGCTCGCGGTCGGTGGTCAGGCTACCCGGCTTTCAGTCGCCGTCGGCGCCGCCCTGGCGCGACCCGCGGCAGACTCCGCGCGTTGAGGTACGGATGAAGTCGAGCAGTTCTCGCACTTCATCCGTGCACGGTGTCGCTTCGACCGCCGCGATGGCGTGCTGGAGGTTGCGAGCGCGGCGGAACAGGGTGCGAAACGCCGCGTGTAGGGCGCGTACCTGGGCGGACGAAAACCCGGCCCGGCGGAGCCCGACCCGGTTGACGGCACGCACCGTGTGCGTGCCGTCCATGATGCAAAACGGCGGTACGTCGCGGCTCGCTCGGCTCAGACCGCGCAGAAGAGCGAGACGCCCGATACGAACGAACTGGTGCACCACGCAGTTGCCCGAAATGAAGACGTGATCCTCCACGCGTACGTGTCCGCCAAGCGTGGCTCCGGTGGCCATGATTACGTGGTTGCCGAGCCGGCAGTTATGGCCGATGTGCGCGTTGGTCATGAAGAAATTGTCGTCGCCCACCAGCGTCTCCGAACCCGGCCCCGTACCGCGATGCAACTGCGCTCCCTCCCGGATGACGTTCCGGTCTCCCACGCGCAGAAAGCTCTCGCCCCCGCCGTAAGCCAGGTCCTGCGGCGCGTCACCCAACCGGGCCCCCGCATGGACGATGTTGTCGGCACCCAACGTTGTCCAACCGGTCACCGTCACATGCGGCCCCAGGCGAGTCCCCGGACCAATACGCGCGGGTCCCTCGACGACCACAAAAGGGCCGATCACGGCACTGGGATCGATCGTCGCCAGCGGATCGACCACTGCCGTCGGGTGAATGGGCATCAGCGGTGGTCGGATTGTTCGAGCAGCGCGCGAAGCTCCTCGATTTCACGTTCGAGGGCGCGATTGCGGCGTGCCAGGACGTGCAGGTACGCGAACAGCATCACCCACACGGCAGTGTACGCGGCGAAGAGAAAGTCCAGGTTTTCCATCGGCGATCCGGTTCCTTCAGTGCGTTGCCGCCGCCGGCGGCCCGATGTCGAGAACCCGCCGGCGCACCGCCTCCACGCGGTCGTGCAGCCGCATGCTCTCGTAGCGCAACCACACCAGCCACACGTACAGCAGCGCCACGGCCACGAACGACACGCTCAACGTCGCCTGCATCTGCGGGTCGATCAGACCAGACCCGCCTTCGCGCATCGTCAGCACGGCCGGGTGGATGGTCCGCCACCAGTAGACGGAGCGATTGATGATCGGGATATCGAGCGCCCCGACGATACCAAGGATCGCCGCGTACCGCGCCCCCTGATCGCCAACCCCGACCGATCCGCGCAGCATCAGATACGCGGCGTAAATGAGCCACAGAATCAGCGTCGTCGTCAGACGAGCGTCCCAGGTCCACCAGACGTTCCAGCGCGGGCGCGCCCACATCATGCCGGTGAACAGCACCAGCGTGCAGAACACCATTCCGACCTCGGCGCTGGCGTGCGCCAGCCGGTCCCAACCGCGCGACCCGCGCCAGAGGAACATCGCGCTGGCCACCGCAACGATACCGAAGGCCACGAACGTGAGCACCGCGAGCGGCACGTGGAAATAGAAGATCCGCTGCACGTCGCCTTCCCCGCGTGCCGTTGGTGCATAGAGAAACACCATATAGATCGCCACCGCCACGGTAACGCCGGCGAGCGGCGGCAGCACGTTGTCTGCCGTTCGGCGCAGCATCGAATTACTCCTCGACAACATATTCGAACACCAACCACCCCACAACCAGGAAGACCACGTCGAAACCGATCATCAGGTGAATCCAGTGCGCAACCTCGGCAAGCGGTCGCGCCGCCAGGGCCCGCGTCGTAACCTTCACCCCGGCGATGAACACCGGCACCACCAGCGGCAGGAGCAACAGAGGCAACATCACCTCGCGCGCCCGCGTGCGGACGGAAATCGCCGCGAAAAGCGTGCCGGCCGCGGCGAGGCCGAGCAGCCCCAGAAAGAGGCTTACGATCACCCCCGAAAACTGCGGCGACAACGACGGATTGAAGAAGAACACGAACAACGGCACGAGAACGACCTGGGCGGCAAGCATGAAGAGGAAGTTGGCGGCGGTCTTTGCAAGGTAGATCGTGCCGCGGTCGACCGGACACAGCAGCAGCCCCTGCAAGCAGTCGTTGTCGCGCTCGCTGACAAACGATCGGTTCAAACCGAGAACGCCGGCGAAGATCACCGCGGTCCACAAGACACCGGGCGCCGCTTCGGCGCGGATGGCGCTGGTCGGGTCGAACGCAAAGCTGAGCACCAGCAAGGTCAACAGCCCGAGCAGCAGCAGCGAGGCCATGGTCTCGCGGGTACGCCACTCGAGCTGCAGCTCCTTACGGATCAAGGCCAGCACGGTCTCAGCCCTCTCGCGGCGCTCCGCTCGACCCGGCGTGAATCATCTCCCGGTAGCGGTCCGCAAACGCCCGGCCCGCCTCGCCGGCGAGCGCGCCGGTCCAGACCAGTGCGCCGCGGCGCAGGACGATCGCCCGGGTCGAGAACTCGGGGGCACGCGCGACATCGTGGGTCGCCATCACGATCGTGGCACCCCGCCCCCGCGCCTGCGCCAACTGCGCGGCGAGCATCGCCGTGGCATCGACGTCGAGACCGGCGAACGGCTCGTCGAGCAGCAGCAGGTCGGGGTCGTGCAACAGGGCGCGAGCCACGCCACAGCGCTGTTCGAGACCACGCGACAGAGTGCGCACCGGCCGGTGCGCCCAGCCGCGCACCCCGACGGTATCGAGCAGGGCACGCACGCGCGCCGGCGCATCGCGCACCCCGTACATGCGGGCGTAGAATTCAAGGTTCTCCGTCGGCGTGAGGTCGGGGTAGAGGAAGCTGCGGTGCGACAACACGCCCGTGCGCCGCCGCGCCCCCATGGCGCCGCTCCCGGCCGGCTCGCCGAACAGCTCCAAGACTCCGGTAGTCGGCCGCAGCAGCGTCGCCAGCAACCGCAGCAGCGTCGTCTTGCCGGCACCGTTGGGGCCGAATACAGCAACCGACTCACCCGCCTGCACCTCGAAGTCGATGCCGGCCAGAGCCGTCACGCCGGCAAATCGCCGGCCCAGTCCTCGCGCGGCAATCACCGGCCCGGCCATAAGGGCCGGATATCGAAAGGCCGGGAAAAAGGGAAGCTGCTGGCGTCAACTCCGGTGTAGGTATAGAAGAAACGGCATCCGCTACCTGCCTGCATCGGGAGGTGCCACGACGGACATGGAAGTGATCGTCATCCCGCAACTTGCCGACAACTACGCTTATCTCGTAGTCGATCCGGCCACCCGGGCCGCCGCGGTGGTCGACTGCGCCGAGGCACAATCCGTGGCGGCGGCGCTCCGTACCCACAAGGTCGATCTCGTTGCCATCCTGCCGACCCACCACCACTACGATCACGTCGGCGGCCACGAAGACCTGCTGCGGCAATTCCGTGTCGAGGTGTACGGGTTCAAGGGCGACGGACACCGGATCCCGGGGTGCACCCGAGAAGTTGGCGACGGCGAGACCATAGGAGTGGGTAACCTGGCCGCGCAGGTCCTGTACATCCCCGCTCACACCAGCAGCCACGTCGCCTACTACTTCCCGGCCGAGGCGGCAGTGTTCACCGGCGACACCCTGTTCGCCGGCGGTTGCGGGCGCCTGTTCGAGGGCGAACCAGCCATGATGATCCGTTCCCTTTCCAAACTCATGGCCCTGCCCGACGATACCGCCGTGTACTTCGGTCACGAATACACGGAGAAGAACCTGCGCTTTGCGCTGACCCTCGAGCCCGGCAACGAGGCCCTGCGCGCCAGGCATGCCTGGGCGTGCGAGCAGCAAGCCCTGCACCACCCGACGACACCGACGACCATCGGAGCGGAGAAAGCCACCAACCCGTTTCTTCGCTGGACGAGCCCCGAGCTGCGGCAGCACATCGCCGACCGTTTCCCCGGCCTCGCCCTCGACGACGTCACGGTTTTCGCACAGACCCGCGCCCTCAAGGACGCGTTCTAGAGCCGTCTCCCGGTCGGCCACTCCATCCGCGAGGGAATCATGACCAAGGGCCTCCGTCACTTCGACGAACTCGAAGCCGCCATCGACAGAGTGGCGGCGAGCTACAACGGCCAGCACGAGATCGACAGCCTGCAAAGTGCGGCGTTACCGAACCGTCGCGCCGTCATTGAAGCGCTCGACCACCTGAAGCCGGCGATCTACCTCGGCTTCTACGCGACGCGCCCGCTGGCACGCGGCAATCTGCGCTATGCCCTGAGCGAGCATCTCTACCCGGCGCACGAGATCCTCACCGAGCAGATCGGACGTGCCGTGCGCTTCGAGGCGATGACCGGACGGGCAGAAGTGGTCCGGGAGCCCGACTGGAGCGAAGGTGTTGTCCTGCGCCTGTTCGACCGTCTGCCGGCGTTGCGCGACCTGCTCGACCGTGACGTGCGGGCGGCTTACGACGGCGATCCGGCCGCCAAGAGCGTCGAGGAGGTGATCTTCAGCTACCCGGCCATCGAGGCAATCACGACCTACCGGATCGCCCACGAGCTCGGCAAGGAACACGTCCCGATGATTCCGCGGATCATGACCGAGAACGCGCATAGCCGCACGGGCATCGACATCCATCCCGGCGCCACCATCGGCCACAGTTTCTTCATCGATCACGGTACCGGCGTCGTCATCGGCGAAACCTCGGTCATTGGCAACAACGTCAAGCTCTATCAGGGCGTTACCCTCGGGGCTCTGAGCTTCCAGCGCGACGCCGACGGCGCGCTCATTCGCCATCGGAAGCGTCATCCGACGATTGAGGACGACGTCACCATCTACTCGGGGGCCACGATTCTGGGTGGCGACACGGTCATCGGTGCCGGGTCCGTAATCGGCGGCAACGTCTGGCTGGTCGGTTCCGTGCCGCCGCACAGCAAAGTCACCTTCGATTCCAACGCCCGCATCCGCAGCCAGGGTGCGCGCTGAAGCGCAATAATTGCGTGACAAACGCCCGGCGCTTGCATACTTGTGTAAGGTCCGAGACCCTCGAATCGCCGTATGCTTTCCCGCGCCAGAACCGCTTTCGCCTCGATCGCCGTAGCTGCCCTCGCCGCCGGAGTCCCGGTCCGTGCCGGCGCCCTGACTGCGTGTACGGCAGCAGACATCGTCGCGCAGGACGCGGCCAACTGCCCGCCGGGTCCGGGAAGCTGCACCATCAAGAAGAGCTTCGACATTCCTACCGGCTGCGTCCTCGACTTCGGCAACCGGAATGTCACGGTTGCCAACCTCGCCACCCTGGATATCAAGTCGGGAACCGTCAGCATCAAGGCCGGTGAGTTCACGGTCGCCGCAGGCGGTTCGGTCGAGGGCAGGGGGACCGGAACGACATCGCCAGGCGATACCGGCGGAACCCTGACCATTACGGCAACTGGCTCCGTCGCCGTGCAAAGGGCATCGAGTGCAGGCCGGATAGACGTTTCCGGAACGCAAACGAGCGGTAGCGTCACGATCAACGCCGATGGCAACGTCACCATCAACGGCCGCGTCATCGCCGAAAGCCTGACGGCCGCCGAGGGCGGCTTGATCGATATCACCGCCGGGGGAGACATCGTCAGTACCGCCGCGAGCAGGTTGTCGGTGGCCGGCAGCGGCGGGGGCAGCGGCGGGTCAGTGTACATCACCGCCGGCGGAAAGGCCGACCTCGGCGGGCCCATAGATCTCACCGGCTACGATGGTGGCGGACTCGACATCGTCGCCGATGCGCATGCGATCATCGGCGACGTCGAGGCGAAGGGCACCGGCTGGGGCTCCGGCATCAACATGGAAGAGGGTGCCGGCGGGACCGTCGATGCCGTTGCCGGCACGTACCTCAGGGTCGATGGCGTTATCCGCGCAGCCGGCTCCAACGGCGGCGCGGGGGGAGCCGTCGCCCTGACGGCAGATCGCGGCGACATAACGATCAACGCTCACCTCCTCGCCGAAGCTGGCCTACCGGAACCGACCGACTCGGGCGCCGACGGCGGCGAAGTCGCACTCGACGCGGCAGGCTCGGTAATCGTAACGAGCACCGGCAGAGTGTCCGCGCGCAGCGACGGCAACCTGGGGGATGGCGGCGAGATATACGTGGAAGCAGACCTGTCGCTCACCGTCGGTGGACTCATCGACGCATCCGGCGGCCTCGGTGGCGGCACCATAGACATCTACGCGACAGGCGGCATCACCACGACTGCGACCATCGACGCCAGCGGCCGAAATACCGGCAGCGCCGGCGGCTGGGTGACGCTGGCCGCAGCGGATACAGGTCTCGGGCCGGCGATTATCGGTGGACTCGTAACCGTAGGCGGCGGCGCTTGTTCGACCGAGAACGGCTGCGGCACCGCGGGCGCGGCCTATGTCGAAGGTTGCGATATCGTCGTTCAGAGTACCGGCAGTATCGACGCCCGCGCGGCTGACGGCGACGGTGGCATCTACCTGAGCGCTAACGAGCAGATTGATGTCGCCGGCTCCCTGCAGGCAACGGCAGCCAACAGCCCCAACCTGGACGGCAAGATCGAGTTCGAGTTCCCGAGCCGGAAATCGCCGATCATCGCCCCTGGCAAGGTCAACCCGGCGCCAGATCTCGTCGCGCGTGCCACATGCACGGCGCCGGGTACTCCGTTACTGTGCCTCGACCCCTGCCCGACCTGTGGAAACGGGGTCGTCGAATACCCTGAGACGTGCGACAACGACCCGGTTAGCTGCGACGGCTGCTCAAGGTACTGCAGTTACGAGAACTGTGACGACTCGGATCATTGCACGGTCGACTCGTGCGATCTGCTACTCGGATGCCATCACATCCGGCAGCTTGGCTGTAACACTGCCACTCCCACCGTGACACCGACGTCCACCCCGACACCGACACGGACGCAAACCCCCTCGCTTACCCCCACACCACCCCCTTCGCCGTCCCCGACCATCACGGCAACCGACACGCCGGTTCCGACGGGGACCCCGACGGCCCCACCGACGTTGACCGCGACCCTAACGGCAACGCCGACAGCAACCGAACCTCAGCCTCCCACGCCCACCTCGACGCCCACGCCGACGCCCGCCCCTTCGTCTACCCCGACACCGGCGCCGGGAACCTTTTCGCTCGACGGCGTCGTCCGTTACAACGCCAGCAGTCGCCCCGTCCCGGGTGCGTCCGTCAGCATTACCGGCACCCTCTCCGGGGCAACCGACACCAACTCGACCGGCGCCTTCGGTTTTACGTCCGTACCGCCCGGCACCGTTCAGATGGAGCCCCACAAGCTCGGCGATCAGCGCAACGGCATCAGTGCGCTGGACGCGTCGTACGTGCTGCAACGAGTCGTCGGTTCTCGCACATTCACGACCGAACAGACCGTAGCCTGCGACGTCACCGGCAACGGCTCGGTCAGCGCCCTGGACGCATCGCGCATCCTCCAGTACGTAGTGGGCCTGATCTCGCGCTTCGATGTTGCCAACAACTGCGCCTCGGACTGGGTTTTCTTCCCGAATCCGGCGCCCGAAGCGAATCAGTCGGTGAGCGCTGCGATCATCTCGCCCGGAACCTGCCAGCGCAGCCGTATCGTTTTCGATCCGCTCGCCACAAGCGCCGGTGGGCAGGATTTCGTCGCGGCACTGTTCGGCGACTGCACGATGAACTGGCAGCCCCCTGCGGGCGCCAGCAGCGGCGGTGCCGGTGAAGTTGCAGCGGATTCGGTCAGCGTCGGCTCGCCACAGCAGGGCCGAGGACGGGAGCTGCGGGTGCCCGTCGTGCTACGCCACGGACTCAGCTTCAAGGGCCTCGATCTGACCCTGAGCTACGATTCGACGGCATTGCGCGTCCTCGGCGTACACGCCACGGGCAGCGCCCGCCATGCACTGCTTGCCGTCAACTCGCAGGAAGCCGGAGTCATCCGTATAGCCATCGCCAGCGCGGAACCGGTATTGAGCGGCGGCCGGCCGATGCTCGCGTTGCGATTCGAGGGACGCGACCCCTACGCCGCGCGCCGACGCGTGCGCCTGCTCGGCACTCGCCTCGACGAAGGCCGCCCTGGGCGCTGACGTAATCACGGGCCGCCGGATTCCCGGAGCCGGAACCCCCGGAGCCGAAATCGCCGTCCCCGGAACCCGCGGGTGTAACCACGCGCCGGACCCTGACCTCTCGACCCGGAACTTGAGGCCTCCCCCCCACTCTCGGCTACACTGAGGCCATGGATCGCGCCCGGTTCGAAGCTCTGGTGCAGGAGGCGATCGACGCGCTACCTGAGGAATTCGCGCGCGAACTCGATAATGTTGCCATCGTTATCGAGGACGAGCCTGACGCGGAGGTCTTGCGCTCGGTCGGCCTCGACCCGCACGTCGACACCCTGTTTGGGCTCTACCAGGGGATCCCCCTACCCGAGCGCGGCATTTCGTACAGCGGTGCACTCCCCGACAAGATCAGTATCTACTACCGCCCGTTGCGGACAGCATGCCTGACCCCTGACCAGCTCCGCCGCGAGATCCGGACGACGTTGATTCACGAAATCGGGCACTACTTCGGCATGGACGACGACGAGATCGAGCGCCTGGGGTATTGACGGGACGTCGGCCAGCTCGCAGCTCACGGCACACCACGAACCACAACTGCCTCAGGTCGTCAGCCCGTACTTCTCCATCTTGCGATACAACCGCTGGCGGTCGATGCGGAGCAGGCGCGCCGCCTCGTTCTTGTTGCCACCGCTCCGTTCCAGGGCAGCAACGATATTGTCCCGTTCCAACTGCTCGAGCGGTACCGGCTCACGAATCGTCTCCCCGGATGTCGCGGCCTCCCCCCCACGCACGATCGCGGGGGGGAGATCCGCGAGCGTGATCTCGGGCTCGGCAGACAGCGCAAAGGCACGTTCGATGGCGTTCTGCAGCTCCCGGATGTTCCCGGGCCAGTAGTAGTCGACCAGCCTGGCCATGGCCGGAGCGGTGACGTGTTTGGCGCCGACTCCATAAACGCGGCTGAACTCCGCAATGAAGTGCTCTACCAGCAGCGGGATGTCTTCGCGTCGCTGGCGCAAAGGCGGAAGGTGAATCGGCACGACGTTCAGTCGGTAAAAAAGGTCGCTGCGGAATCGCCCCTCCCGAACCGCCTCCTCGACATTGCGGTTAGTCGCCGCGACGATACGAACATCGACCTGGACCGGTCTTGTCGACCCCAGGGGCGTCACCTCCTTCTCCTGAATGGCCCGCAGGAACTTGACCTGCAGCGGCAACGGGATCTCCGAGATCTCGTCGAGAAAGAGCGTCCCACCCTGAGCCGCCTGGAAGACCCCGGCGTGGTCATCGACGGCGCCGGTGAAGGCTCCCCTGCGGTGTCCGAACAGTTGACTCTCGAGCAGCGTCTCCGACAGGGCCCCGCAATTGATGGCGAGAAACGGGCGCTCCGCAAGCGGACCGTTGTTGTGAATCGTGCGCGCCACCAGCTCTTTGCCGGTGCCGTGCTCGCCCGTGATCAACACGTTGCTCTTGTTCTGCGCTACGGCATCGATGACACCGTAAATCTGTCGCATGCTAGAACTATTACCGATGATCTCCCCGAACCGGCCGATCGTGATGAGCTGTCGCTGCAGCGTGCTCACTTCCGCCCGCAGGCGCCGCAGCTCGAGAAGCCGCCCGGCGACCAGCAGCAACTCGTCCGGGTTGCACGGCTTGATCAGGTAGTCGCCTGCCCCGAGCTTCATCGCCTCGACCGCCGATTGGATCGTCCCGTGCCCGGTGAGCACGATCGTGGCCGCCTCGATGCCGCGGGCATGCATCTCCCGCAGGAGCTGCATTCCGTCCATAACCGGCATGTTGAGATCGGTGACGACGAGGTCGTAAGTCTGGACTTCGAGCAGCCGCAACGCTTCCTCGCCCGTGGACGCCGCGTCCACCTGATGCCCCTTGCGCGACAGGATCTTGGCCAACGTGCGCACCATGTTGGCCTCGTCCTCGACGAGCAACGTCCGCAACGGCGGGCTCATCGTGCTCCCCTGCCCTACTCCGCCACCGGGACTCACCTAAAAGACGGCTCCGCGCAGTTGCACGGGAACTCGATGGTGAAGGTGCTGCCGCGGTTTACCTGACTGCGCACCTGAATGTCGCCGTTGTAGCGCTTGACCACGGAGTGCACGACCGAAAGGCCGAGACCCGTCCCCTGGCCGGGGGCCTTGGTCGTAAAGAACGGATTGAAGATGTCGCGCAGGTGCTCGACGGGAATGCCGACACCGGTGTCGGAGAACTCGAGCTGCACCCATCCGCCGACCAGCGGTGCGGTGCGCAGGCGCAGCTCGCCGCCGTTCGGCATGGCCTGCACCGCATTGGTGATCAGGTTCAGGAAGATCTGCCGCAAAGCGTTCTGGTTGGCGCGGCACGTACGCAGCGGCGCGAAGTCGGTGATCACCCGAACGTCGCTGTTTTGCAGGCTCTTGTTCATCAACTGCAACGTGCGCCGTAGCAGGTCGTTGACGTCGACCTCCTCGAGCTCGGCGCGCGACTCGCGCGAAAACTCCAGGAGGTTGTTGATGATCTCCTGAACCCGATCCATCTCCTCGGTAGCGATGCGCAGGTCTTCCTTCACGTCGGGGTTGCCGCCGTCGACGATTTCCCCGAGGTCGTAGAGCGCGTTGGTGATGATACCGAGCGGATTGCGGATCTCATGCGCGATGCCGGCGGCGAGCTGACCGATGGCGGCCATCTTCTCCGACTGAATGAGCTGCGTCTCCAGGCGGCGCCGGTCCGAAACATCGACGCAGATCACCTGGAAGAAATGGTTGTGGCCGTATTCGATGAGACCGACGTTGAAGAACACCGGCACCAGTTCGCCGTCCGCCCCCCGCAGCAGCAGGTCCTCGCGGCTGGCGTGGCCCCGGGAACGGGCTTCGGCCAGAAGCCGCACGGCCCGCTCGCGCTGGCCGGACGGTAGGAGTTCGGTCATCTCGACGCCGATCAGGTGCTGTCGTCCGGTCTTCAGAATGCGCTCGGCCACGAGATTGGCGTCCAGGACCACTCCGGTTTCGTTATCGACCCTGAAGATCGCCGCCGGAGCGTTATCGATCGACTTCCGGTAGCTGGCCTCCTGCTCGCGCAACTCGCGCTCGCGCGCTTCCACGAAGAAGTCGGAGATGTGCAGCATGCGCTCCTCGAACTCCTGCTGGAAGAGCGCGTGTAGCGCGTGGAGAATCTCCGGCTGTTCGCGATACTCGGCCTGGAGATACTCGACGAGGATCTGCCGCATCTTCATCTGGCCGCTGAGAAACCGCGACGGCGGGAACTGCGATATGAAGGCCCGGTGTGCATGGCTGCGCAAATACACGTAAGTCTCCACATCGTCCGGGTTCGCGATATGGCGCACCCAGCGCACCATGGCCTCGCGCATGGCCCCGCGCAAATCCGCCCAGTCCGACGGCGGTATGCCGAGCGCCGGGCCGATCAGTCCCACCCAGTCGTCAACGGCCCGATCGACACGCGCAGCCAGGAATTCCGCCAGCGCGGCTCGCAACGCTCCCGGCCGCCGCGGCACGGTGAGCAGACCACAGCCGCGCATGTACCCCTCTATGCGCTTGAGGTGCACGTCCAGCGAAGAATCGTATACGGGGTCCATCTCCTCGAGGTCCTCCGGCGAACCGTCCGCAAATTCGCTGATATACCTTGCTTGTACCAAGGCCGCCGCCGACACACCAGCCACTCGACGTTCCACGATCCGGCGCTGGCAGCGGTCCACATGCGTGTAGGCCGTCCCCCCCGCAAAGCTTGTCCCGGCGAAAGCCGGGAGCGGGATTCCAGAAAACCCCCACCCACCTGGATTCCAGCTTGCGAGTCTGACGATAAACGGCCAAACACGGCTTCGACAAGCTCAGCCTGAACGCTGGTGCTCGCGCCGAGGGCGCGCGGCGCAGCGGTCGCGCAAACCCGGCTTCGACAAGCTCAGCCCGAACGGTGGCGGAATTGATTTCATTGGGTTTCCCCCGCTCACCCCGATTTACTGCCGCCGAATTTCTGCGCGGGGCGCGCAGAAATCGGCTGGGGAGGGCGAGGCTCCCGCCGAGCCGTCGTCAGACCCTTGCCGCGCCGCCACGGGCCGACCTCTGCCGCGCACCCTGACGGCGGCTCCGCATGTGCTATACAGCAATGTCGATGCCCTCGAACCTGCGACCGCGCGAGAGCGCGCCGTTCCGTCTGGTCGCAGACTTCGCGCCCTGCGGCGACCAGCAAAAGGCCATCGACGAGCTGGTTGCCGGCATCGGCCGCGGCACCCGCCAGCAGGTCCTCCTCGGCGTAACGGGCTCGGGCAAGACCTTCACGATGGCCAACGTGATCGCTCGCCTCGGCAAGCCGGCCCTGATCATGGCTCCGAACAAGACCCTTGCCGCGCAACTCTATAACGAACTCAAGGCGCTGTTCCCCGACAACGCCGTCCGTTACTTCGTCAGCTACTACGACTATTACCAGCCCGAGGCGTACGTCCCGAGCACCGACACTTACATCGAGAAGGACGCGTCGATAAACGACGAGATCGACAAGATGCGCCATTCGGCCACCAAGGCCCTGCTCGAACGCACCGACGTCCTGATCGTCGCCAGCGTCTCGTGCATCTACGGCCTCGGATCGCCGGAAGCGTACTTCGACATGCTGTTGTTCGTGGAGCGCGACAGCCGGCTCGACCGCGATTGCATCCTGCGCAAGCTGGTCGACATGCAGTACGAGCGCAACGACTTCGACTTCCACCGCGGCACCTTCCGCGTCCGCGGCGACGTCGTCGAGGTATTTCCCGCCTACGAGGAGGCCCGCGCCATACGACTGGAGCTCTTCGGCGACACCATCGATGCCATCGCGGAGGTTGACCCGCTGCGTGGCCAGGTGCTCCGCCGTCTCGATCGGGTCGCCATCTACCCCGCCAGCCACTACGTAACCAGCCGCGACCACCTGGAACGTGCCGTGGGCGCCATTCGGCGCGAACTGGCCGACCGCCTGCGCGCCTTGAAGGCGGCGGACAAGCTGCTCGAGGCCCAGCGCCTGGAACAGCGAACCATGTACGATCTCGAGCTGCTCAACGAGATGGGCTTTTGCCCCGGCATCGAGAACTACTCGCGTCACCTGACCGGCCGCGCCGCCGGCGACGCGCCACCCACCTTGTTGAACTACTTCCCTGACGACTGGCTCCTGTTCCTCGACGAGAGCCATGTGACCGTCCCGCAGATCGGCGGCATGTATCGCGGCGATCGCGCGCGCAAGGAGACGCTGGTGGAATACGGCTTCCGCCTGCCCTCGGCGCTCGACAACCGCCCCCTCAATTTCGAGGAATTCGAGGCCCTGACTCGCGAGGTGATCTACGTCTCCGCGACCCCGGGCGACTACGAGCTGCGGCGCACCGCGGGCGTCGTTGTCGAGCAGCTCATCCGACCCACCGGGCTGATGGACCCCGAAATAGCGGTGCGCTCGGCGCGCGATCAGGTCGACAACCTGCTGGAAGAGATCCGCGTGCGCGTCGCCCGCAACGAGCGCGTGCTGGTCACCACGCTGACGAAAAAGATGGCCGAAGACCTCACCGACTACTATCGCGAACTCGGCCTGCGTGTTCGCTACCTGCACGCCGACGTCGAAACGCTCGAACGAGTCGAACTCATCCGCGACCTGCGGCGCGGCGTGTTCGACGTCCTCGTCGGCATCAACCTGCTCCGCGAGGGACTGGACCTGCCCGAGGTTTCCCTGGTCGCCATCCTCGACGCCGACAAGGAAGGCTACCTGCGCTCGACGCGCTCTCTGATCCAGACCATCGGCCGGGCCGCGCGCAACGTCAACGGGACGGTGATCATGTATGCTGACAAGATCACCGAATCGATGCGCCGCGCCATCGACGAAACCGACCGCCGGCGCGCGGTCCAGGCGGCCTACAACGCCGAGCACGGGATCACGCCGCAGACCATACGGAAGGCGATCGCCGGTTCCTGGACCGAAACGGCCGAGGCCGACTACGTGGACCTAGCCACGATCGCCGAAGCCGAAGACGAGTACGTACCCCTGGCCGAGATCCCCGGCCGGGTCGCGGCCCTGCAGAAAGAGATGCGCGCCGCAGCGGCCGAACTCGATTTCGAGCGCGCCGCCGAGCTGCGCGACGAGATCCATCGTCTTCGCCAGCACGAACTGGCGGCCCGCGGCACGGCCCCCGCCGCTTCCCTTGACGCTTCCGAAGGCGGGCCGTAGAAAGCGCAGACAACAGAACCGCACGCTGAGAGGTGGGGCATGAAGTTCCGACGAATTAACGGCACGCTGGCACTGACGTTGCTGTCGACCGTGGCAATGCCCGTTCCGGGCCGGGCGGACCCCGGCGTCGCCCCGGCAGGTGCGTCAAAGGTGCTGGCCGAACCCGGCGTCGCTGCCGACGTGACGGCCAAGTTCGAGACCTTCTGCAAGGAATGGATGGGTAAACTCGCCGCCCGCGAACGCGACAACGTCGCCAACATTAAATGGGACAAGCAGGCCGTCGGCGTGGTCGGAGCGTACACCGGCTACAGTCAGGAACACACCTGCCTGCTGAAGTCGGGCACCGGCGCGGTCCCCATCGGCAAGATCGTGTACGTCGAAACCCGCTACGAAAAGAGCGGCAACACCCCCACGGAAGCCCGGGGCAGTGCGCCGAAGCCGATCGAGGCCGTCGAAGTCACGGAGATCTTCCGATACAAGAGCGGCAAGTGGGAATTCTGAAGCCGCCACGCAAGGCCTGGGCGGGTCGCATGACCGAGCCCACGGACCGTCGCGTCGAGGCCTTTACTACATCATATCCGATCGACTGCCGGCTGTACCCGTACGACATCGCCGGCAGCGTCGCCCATTGCCGGATGCTCGCCCGCCAGCGCATCATTCCGCCACGCGAGGCCAGGCGCATTGTCGCCGCCCTGCAAGAGATCTTGCGTGAACTCGACGGTGGCTCCTTCCCAACCGATCCGGCGGACGAGGACATTCATATGGCCATCGAGCGCCGCCTGATCGAGAAGGTCGGGCCCGTCGGTGGCAAGCTCCACACGGCGCGCAGCCGCAATGACCAGGTTGCCCTCGATCTGCGTTTGTTCATGCGCGCCGCCCTGAGCGAAATCGACCAGCGGCTCGTCGCCCTGCGGCGCGCCTTTGCCGCCCTCGCCACTCGCCATGCGGCTCTGGTCATGCCCGGGTACACGCACCTGCAGCCGGCACAACCGGTTCTGCTGGCGCACCATCTCCTCGCCTATGCCACGATGCTGGAACGCGACCGCGAGCGGTTCCGGGACTGCGGCAACCGACTCAACGAGCTGCCGCTCGGTTCGGGGGCCCTTGCCGGCACCACCTTTCCGATCGACCGCGAGTTCGTGGCGCGCGAACTCGGCTTCGCGCGCCTCAGCACTAACAGCATGGACGCGGTCAGCGACCGCGACTTCGCCCTCGAGTTTCTCGCCGCCGCCGCCATCCTCGGCGTCCACCTGAGCCGCTTCGCGGAGGACCTGATCCTCTGGTGTTCGCAGGAGTTCGGGTTCGTCGAGCTGCCGGACGCCTTCGCCACCGGCAGCTCGATAATGCCGCAGAAGAAAAACCCCGACGTAGCCGAGCTGGTCCGCGGCAAGAGCGGCCGCCTCAACGGTAACCTGGTGGCTCTTCTGACCACGCTCAAAGGCTTGCCGCTGACATACAACCGCGACCTCCAGGAGGACAAGCAGCCGGTGTTCGACACCGTCGATACGGTGTCCGCCTGTCTCGCGGTGCTCGCCGCGATGGTGCCGAAGCTGCGCTTCAACCGCGAGCGCCTGCAAGCCGCGGCAACGCGCGGCTTCACGCTGGCCACCGAGTTGGCGGACTACCTGAGCACCAGGGGAGTACCGTTCCGCGAGGCTCACGGCATCGTCGGCGAAATCGTCCGTCATTGCCTGACCACCGGCAGGCAACTGCAGGACCTCGATGTCAAGGAGTTGCAGGGCTTTTCCCCGCGCTTTGCCCCCGACGTACGGGCCTGGCTCTCCGCGGAGGCTGCCGTGGCACGCCGCCGGGCACCGGGCGGCACGGCGCCGGAGAACGTCAGGAAGCAACTGCGGAGGCTGGCGAAGTGAGCCCACTCGCAAAGCGCCGGCGAGCCGGATGGGGCCTGTTGCCGATCGCGATCCTGGGCGCCGTCGCGGCCTGCGGCCGGAAGGGCGCGCCGCGGCCCCCGCAAGATGTCGTGCCGGCCTCGATTACCGACCTCACGGCGACCCAGACTCCAACCGGTATCGAACTCGCCTGGTCACGGCCGACAACGTTCGCAGACGGCAAGCGTTTGCAGGAACTCGCCGGATTCGCGGTCGACCGCTGGACCGAGGTCGGCGCCGACGCGCCGCCCGGACGACTGGCCGAACTCCCCGTCACCGACCGCGAGCGCTTCCGCAAGATCAAACGTTTCGTCTATCTCGACACCACCACGATCGTGGGGATCTCCTACCGCTATCGGGTTGTGTCTTATACGGACGACGGTTACGTTAGCGGCCCGTCCAACCTGGTGGCAATCACCCGGCATGCGGGAGGGCAAGGTCCGGATGCATCACTTCCACCGCCGCAACGGTGAGCTGTACGCCGAAGACGTACCCGTGCGGGAGATCGCGGCGCACCTCGGCACGCCCTGCTACGTCTACAGCCTGGCCACGCTGCGGCGGCACTTCCGCGTCTTCGACGAGGCCTTCGAGGCGATCGATCATGTCGTCTGCTTCTCGGTCAAAGCGAATTCGAACCTCGCGGTACTGCGTACCTTCGTCAACGAAGGCGGCGGTTTCGACATTGTCTCGGGCGGCGAGCTCTTCCGCGCCCTGCGCGCGGGAGCCGATCCGGCCAAGATCGTCTTCTCGGGCGTCGGCAAATCGCGCGATGAGATCCGGGCCGCTCTCGCCGCCGGCATTCTGATGTTCAACGTCGAATCGCCCGGGGAATTGGACGCGATTAGCGACGTGGCTGCCGCCATGAAGCGTCAGGCAAGGGTTGCGCTGCGCGTCAACCCGGATGTCGATCCACAGACGCACCCGTATATCTCGACGGGCCTCAAAAAGAGCAAGTTCGGCATCCACATTCAGCGCTCGCTCGAAGACTACCGTCGCGCGCGCTCCCTCCCTTACGTCGAGGTCGTCGGCATCGACTGCCACATCGGGTCGCAGTTGACCACGGTCCCGCCGTTCGTCGACGCTCTGCAACGCATCCGCGAACTGGCCGAGCGGCTGCGCGGCGAGGACTTCGACATCCGCTTCATCGACATGGGGGGTGGTCTGGGCATCACCTACAATGACGAACATCCACCCCAGCCGCGCGAGTACGCCACGGCGATCGTCGAGGGTCTGCGCGGCCTCGACGTAACGCTCATCCTGGAGCCCGGTCGCGTCATCGCCGGTAACGCCGGCATGCTGCTGACGCGCGTGCTCTACCTCAAGGGCACCGACGAGAAGAACTTCGTCGTCGTCGATAGCGGCATGAACGACCTCATCCGCCCCGCCCTGTACGGATCCTTCCAGGCCGTCGAACCGGCCCTGCTGCGCAACGGCGAAGGCTTCACCGCCGACGTCGTCGGCCCGGTGTGCGAGAGCGGCGACTTCCTCGCCAAGGACCGCCGTCTGCCGGCAATCGAGCCCGGGGATCTGTTGGCCGTGATGAGCGCCGGCGCCTACGGTTTTGTCATGTCGTCGAATTACAACACTCGCCCCCGTCCTCCCGAGGTTCTCGTCGCCGGCAGCGAGATTCACGTAATCCGCGCCCGCGAGACGGAGGAGGATCTGGTACGCGGCGAAACCATCCCGGCGTTCCTGCAATGACGAGGGACACCCTGCGTTTCACCAAGATGCACGGGATCGGCAACGATTACGTGTACGTCGACTGTTTCTCGCAAACCGTGCCCGATCCGGCGGCGCTGGCTCGGCGCGTGAGTCCCCGGCGCACCGGTATCGGGGCCGACGGCGTCATCCTGATCTGCCCTTCGAGCGTCGCGGATGCGCGCATGGAGATGTACAACGCCGACGGCAGTCGAGGAGAGATGTGCGGCAACGGCATTCGTTGCGTGGCGCGCTACCTGTACGACCACGGCATCGCGCCGCGGTCGCCGCTGCGCATCGAGACCGACGCCGACGTTAAGACCCTCGAACTGAAGCTCGCCGGAAACCGCGTGCAGGCAATCACCGTCGACATGGGCGAGCCGATCCTCGACGGACCATACATTCCCGTGGCGGCGGAGGGTCGCGTCGTCGATGCACCGCTGCGGGTCGCCAACAGCGAGTATCGCGTCACCTGCATATCGATGGGCAATCCACACTGCGTCGTGTTCACTACCGGCATCGAACGCCTCGATCTGGCCACGCTCGGTCCGGCTTTCGAACAGCATCCCTTCTTCCCCAGGCGCGTGAACACCGAATTCGTCGATGTGGTCGGCGCCGACGAGGTGCGCATGCGGGTCTGGGAGCGCGGCTCGGGTGAGACGGCAGCTTGCGGTACCGGTGCGTGCGCCGTCGTTGTGGCAGGAGTGCTGACCGGCCGCTGCGCGCGGTCGACGCTCGTCCACCTGACAGGCGGCGACCTGCGAATTGAGTGGCGCGAAAGCGACAACCACGTCCTCATGACCGGGCCGGCCGAGGAAGTGTTCAGCGGCGAGATTCAGCTTCGAGAGGTGCCCAATGTTTAGTGGCTCGATGACGGCAATCGTCACTCCATTCCGCAACGGCGAGGTCGATACCGAAGCGCTCGACCGCTTGATCGAGTTCCAGCTCGCCAACGGCACGTCGGCCATCGTGCCGTGCGGCAGCACCGGCGAGTCGGCAACCCTCAGCCACCGTGAGCACGCCGACATCGTGCGCTTCGTAGTCCGGGTAGTGCGGGGTCGCGTACCCGTGATCGCCGGTACCGGGTCCAACTCTACGACCGAGGCGATCGAGCTGACGTGCGCCGCCAAGGAAGCCGGGGCGAGCGCGTCGCTCCTGATCTCGCCCTACTACAACAAGCCGACGCAGGAAGGCATCTATCGGCACTACAAGGCCATTGCCGATGCCGCTCGCTACCCCTTGATCGTCTACAACATCCCCGGACGCACCGGCATGAAAATCGAAGCCACGACGATCGCGCGCCTCGCCGAGCTCGAGTACATCGTGGGCCTGAAGGAATCTACCGGCTCGCTCGACGAAGTGCAGGAGTGCATCCGCCTGACCGACGGACGCATCGACGTCTACAGCGGCGACGACTCGCTGACCCTGCCGATCGTGGCCGTCGGCGGCACCGGCGTGATCTCGGTCGTGGCCAACATCCTGCCGAGGCAGAGTGCCGACCTGGTCAGAGCGGCGATCGAAGGCGACTATGACACCGCGCGGCGACTGAACTACCAGATGCTGCCGTTGATCCGTGCCCTGTTCCTCGAAACCAACCCGATTCCCGTCAAGGCGGCGCTGGCGATGATGGAGTACTGCCGCGACGAACTGCGCCTGCCCCTGGTTCCGATGACCGATGGCGCCCGCGCCAGGCTGCGCGGTGTGATGCAGTCGTACGGGTTGATCTAGCGGACGACCGTCCGGCGGGAACCGACGCCGGAGACCGACCCCGCGCCGTGTTCACCTGCGTTAGTTCGTGCCCCGCCTCTCCCGCCCCGCGTCGCATCCGGCTTCGATACCCGGGCGCCGCGGCGGGCGAAGCGGCCACAACGAAGGAGCACCGATGCCAACGCGAATGATCGTCTGCGGTGCGGCTGGCCGCATGGGCAGAATGCTGGTGACGTTGATCGCGCAGAATCCCGCCGCGGTGCTGGCCGGTGCCATCGAAGTGCCCGGGCATGGAAGCCTCGGCGCCGATGCCGGCACGCTCGCCGGCGTCGCGCCGCAACACGTGGCAATCGCCGACCGTCTCGCCGCGGCGGCCGGACCGGATACGGTGATCCTCGATTTCACGAATGCCGAGGCTGCCCTCGCCAATCTGCGCACGGCGGTGGATTGCGGCAGTGCGATGGTAATCGGATCGACCGGGTTCTCGGCGGCGCAGCAGTCGGAGATCGACGCCCTGGCGCCGCGCATTCGCAGCGTGGTGGCGGCGAACATGAGCGTCGGCATCACGGTCCTGCACCGCCTGATTCAGGCGGCAGCTACGACGTTGGGTCCCGACTTCGATGCGGAGATTGTCGAAATGCACCACCGCCTCAAGGTGGACGCTCCGAGCGGAACCGCACTGGCTCTGGCGCGCACCCTGGCCGCCGCCTCCGGTCTAACCTTTCCCGACGACATCGTCTCGGCGCGCGCCGGCGTAATCGGCAAGCGCACCGACCGCGAGATCGGCGTCATGGCCCTGCGGGGCGGGGATGTGGTGGGCGATCACACGGTGATCTTCGCCGGTTCCGGCGAGCGCATCGAGCTGACGCACCGCGCCCACAGCCGCGAATGCCTCGCCCGCGGCGCGGTGCGGGCGGCGCTATGGATCGCCGGCCAGCCCGTAGGTCGTTACGGCATGGCCGATGTGCTCGGGCTGTGAACCGCCCCGCCTGATCGGAGCCGCACGCAACAACTCGGCAAGGCAAGTCGACCGGCGAAGCCGCGGACTACGCGACCGCGGCGGCTCGGTCCTCTTCGTCGGCGGGGGCCGTCAACTGTTCGATGACCGCAAACAGGCGGGCCGCCTGGATGGGTTTGGCGACGTACGCGTCCATACCCGCCGCAAGGCACCGGTCATCGTCCCCCTTCAGGGCATGCGCGGTCATGGCAACGATGGGTGTGTGCAGACCGGCCGCCCTTTCGTGTTCGCGAATCGCGGCGGTTGCCTGGAAGCCGTCCATTTCCGGCATCTGGACGTCCATCAGGATGATGTCGAAGCGCTCCCGCAGCGCGGCAGCGACGGCCTCGACACCGTTGACCGCCACCTCGGCACGGTGTCCACGGCGTTCGAGAAGCCGCAGGGCCAGCTTCCGATTGACTGCGTTGTCCTCGGCCACGAGCACCTTCAACGAACGCCCACTCTCGGCGGCTCCCGGCGCCGGCTCGGCATGACGCAGCGTCTCCACGACCCGCACCCGACCGGCGCCCCTTTCCAAAGCGGCGGTGAAATGAAAAATACTGCCGACACCGACCGTACTCTCCGCCCAGATCCGTCCCTGCATCATCCCCACGAGCCGCGTCGAGATCGTCAGACCGAGGCCCGTGCCCCCGTACCGGCGGGTGGTCGAACTATCGGCCTGCTCGAAGGGGTGGAAAATTGCCTCCAACCGTTCCGCCGGTATGCCCACGCCAGTGTCCCGTACCGAGAAGTGTAAACGGACGGGCCCGGCCTCGTCTCGGGCCAAATCCTCGCCATGAACCAGATCGACGGTCAGGGCAACTCGGCCCTTCTCGGTAAACTTCAGCGCATTGCCGACAAGATTGATCACCACCTGGCGCAGCCGGCCCGGGTCGCCGACCAGATCGTCGGGTACGTCGGCGTCGACTGCGTAGGTCAACCCGACACCCTGGGCGCCCGCCCGCGGCCCCAGCAACTTCACGATCTCGGTAAGGACCTCTCGCAGGCCGAATTCCAAAGCTTGCAGCTCCAACTTCCCGGCCTCGATCTTCGAGAAGTCGAGGATGTCGTCGATCACCGTCATCAGGGCCTCCGCCGACGAAAGGGCGAGATCGAGATACTCCTTCGGCTCGGGCGCCACGTCGCAACCCAACGCCAACTCGGTCATGCCGACAATGCCGTTCAAGGGCGTGCGGATCTCGTGGCTCATGTTGGCAAGGAACTCGCTCTTCGCCTGTGCCGCCGCTTCGGCGCCTTCCTTGGCCCGAACCAGCTCCTCTTCCATGCACTTGCGGTCGGTAACGTCTCTGGCCACCGACTGAAATCCCGTTACCGTCCCGTCTGCAATGATCAACGTGACGTTCTGGCCCAGCCAGATCTCACGGCCGTCGCGCGTTATGACCGGAAGCTCGTTGTACGTCGCGGGAATTTGCTTAACGAACTGTCGGCCGTAGAAGCGCGACACCTCCGTACGGACGTCGGGACGCACGAGTTCCAGGTAGTGGCGGCCCATCAGGTCTTCGGGGTCGAACCCGAGGATCCGCGAGGCGGGCGGGTTGGCGTACGTGAACTGCCCGACCGCGTTGGCCCGGTAGATGATGTCGGAGGCCTGCTCGACCAGGTCGCGATAGCGCGATTCGCTCTGCGCCAGTTCCAGCTCCCGCTGCCGCAAGGCCGCACGACCCTGCTCGCTGACGTACGCAACGTACACGGAGGCCGCCATCAGCGCCGTCGCCAGGACCGCCGGATTCGGCAACGCCGCGGCGAGCGTCCCCGCCACCTCGATGGTGCTCCACAACATCGGCGGAAGCATCGACAGAACGCTGACCAGTTGCCGGCGCCAGCCCCAGGGCAGCATCGCGGCAACCACCAGCGCATAGGTGCACAGAAACATCGGCGGATTGACGATGTCCCCGGTGAGAATCGCATTCGACGCGGCCCCGGCCGACAACGTCACCCCAACGGCAAACGACACGGGAACCGCCACCGCCATACGCCAGCGCGTTTGCAGGACCAGCCACTCGGCGACCAGGACACCGGCCTCCACCGCGCGCACGCGGAGGATGGCGTTGAGGTTGGGATGGTGCCCAAGCCCATCGCCAATCAGCCTGAAAGCGACCATGGCCAGAATCGCGGGTATTCCTGCCGACATGCGCGCGGCAACCGATTGGTCGGCGATTTCGCTCCGCCACCAGGCGGAGGGGCGTTCCCGACGACTGGGCAAAGGTTCAGCCATTGAGCCGAGTCGGGATTTTGCAACTGCCATGCCGGTCGCCATCCCACCCTCTCCCGCGTGACCGCCGCGCCGTCTGCCCCGGCGAGGAAACGCATCTCACCGACCTAATTCTGACGTTACCAGCCATTGCCGCGATTCGTTGACGCCGTGCACGCAGATGCCGTGCGCTTCGCCATGCGCTGCCGGCAGGCCCGGCACCGGGCCGTCCTTACGTCGACTCGGTCGGTGCAGAAAGGGTCAGCACAGGACGCACAGCCGTGTCGGCCGGCACGCTCGGCGAACCCGGTCGGCCCGGATCGCAGCCGGCCTCACATCGGGCAGGATCGGCGTCGCGCGGACGCGCCCCGAAGTCTCGATGCCTCCGCTTTTCGATGCCAATTCGGAACGTATGTGTAGCACCCTGGCGACGCCCGACGGTTCTGGACTTGGCATCGACTTCGGAGCACTCTCGGTGCACGTCCGCACGCTACGGAGGTCCCCGATGATCGATCTTTACACGGCGCCGACGCCGAATGGGTGGAAAGCGTCCATATGCCTCGAGGAGCTGGGCCTGCCCTACGAGGTCCACACCATCAACCTGCTCGCCGGCGAGCAGAAGGCCGCGGAATACGTTCGCATCAATCCCAACGGGAGAATTCCCACCGTCGTCGATCGCGACGAAGGTGACTTCCCGGTTTTCGAGTCCGGCGCGATCCTCATTTACCTCGCCGAGAAAACCGGCAAGCTGCTGCCCACGGACCGGAAGGGACGCTCCGTGACGATCCAGTGGCTGATGTTCCAGATGGCGGGCGTTGGGCCGATGATGGGGCAGGCCAACGTCTTCTATCGCTACTTCCCGGAGAAGATCCAGCCAGCGATCGACCGCTACCAGAACGAGAGCCGCCGGCTGTTCGAGGTCCTGAACACGCGGTTGACCGGGCGCGACTGGCTGGCGGACGACTACTCGATTGCCGACATCGCGAACTGGGCGTGGGTACGGACCTACAGGTGGTCGGGGGTGTCGATCGACGGGCTCGACGCCCTGCGGGGATGGATGGACCGTATGGCCGCACGCCCGGCCTGCCGGCGCGGGGTCGAGGTGCCGTTCAAACTGCCGAGCCTGACCGAAAACGACACGGGCGACGAAGCACGGGAGTTCGCGCAGGGCGCGGCAACGCTCGTACAGCGGTAGCAACGCGCGCGGAGCGGGCGTTGCATCGGTGCCCGATCAATCCGACCGGCGGTTCAGCAGTACGCGGATGGTGCGGAGCGCCGCGGCGGTGCGCGGCCCGTACCACGACAGCGCTCTACCGTCGACAAAGCAGACCCGCCCGTCTCGCAACGCCGGCGTACCGCCGAGCGGCTGTAAAGACGCCAGATGCTCCGGCGCAAACGCAAACGGCTCGTCGGGCAGCAGGATGACCTCCGGGACCAGAGCGGCGATTTCATCGAGAGTCACTGTGCAATATGCCGCCGGGGCGTCGCCGCAGACATTGTTTGCACCGGCAAGCCGCAACACGTCGCCCGGGAAGGTGGAGCCGTTAACGCTCATCCACGGGTCCTTCCAGATCGGGCAAAACACCCGTGGGCGGACCTCCGCCGCCCACCCCGTCGCTTCTGCGATCGCCGCCTCCACCTCGCGCGCGATACGTTCAGCCACCCATCGCGCGTCGACGATGTCACCAATCCGCCGGAGCGTACCCGGCACGTCGGCGACGCGTCGTGGGTCGACAACGAACACACGCAGGCCGGCACCCTTCAGCGCCTCGAAATCGGCCCAGCGGTTCTCTTCCGGACTGACCAGCACCAGGTCGGGGGCCAGGCTGGCGATCGTGGCGAGATCCGGGTCTTTGGTTCCCCCCACCCGGGTAACGTGCCCCATTTGCCCCCCCGGCTCGACGCAATAGCGCGTCGCGCCGCAGACCAGATCCCCGCGACCCAGAGCGAACAACATCTCGCTAATGCTGGGGACAAGGCTGACCACGCGGCGCGGCGGCACCGGCATGGCTACCCGCCGGCCGCGGTCGTCGGCCACCGTCAACATGGTGCGGCGCACTCAAGCGTGCGGGCCGGCGATCTGCGGCACCGCCGGGACTGGCGCGCCGCGGCCGCTGAGGATCGTCCACAACGCCGTCCAACCACTGCGCCGGTCCCACCCGTCGACGCCGTTGTACCACCGGATGCCGACCTCCTGGGCTCGCCGGCTCGACGCCGCGAGCGCGAACCAGAAGCGCCACGTCGGCCCGTAGAAGAGCCGCGTCACCTGCTCGAGACGCCTTAATTTCTTCCCGAACCAGGAGGATTCCACGTCCCGAACGTAGCTCGTAAAGCTGAGATCCCCGGCGGCAAGCCCGGTGACGATCGCCGCAGCCGCGCGCCGCGCGTACTCGAAGGCGAAGGAGATGCCCTCTCCCATAAGCGGATCGACCCCGGCCGCATCCCCGACCAGCAACAGATTGGGAGCGGCCAGCGGCATTCCCGGGGCATACCATCGGATCGGAAACGCCTTCACCGGCGCCGGGGTTGCCCCGCAACGTTGCAGCTCCGCGGCAAGGGCGCGCTCCACTTGCCGGTGGCTGCCCGACGCATCGACGCTGTAGACACCGATGTTGACGTGCGGGGCGCCCCGAATCCGACACGGGAACGCCCAGGCATACCCCCGCAAACCATCGGGCACCGCGGTAAAACTGAAATCGTAGCGATCCGTCGCGAACCCGTCCCAACTGGCCTGTGTCGCCGGAACGTCACACATGACCGCGCGTCCCAGACGGTCGGGCGCATTCGGCAGCAGATCGCGCCGCACTACACTGCCCGACCCGTCGGCCCCCACCACCACCGGTGTCAGGTAGCTTTCGGACTCAGTCTCTACCCGCACCAGGTCGCCCTCTCGGCGCACGCCGGTCACTTTGGCGCCCTCGTGCACATTCACCCCCCGGGCGCGACACGCTGCCATCAGCACCGCGTCGAACTCGTCCCGCCGCACCACGTGACAGATATCGCGTCCCTCGTAGTGCACGACTCGTCCCGGGACCGCGACGCGGCTGCGGTGGACGGCCACGGGGGCGACATCGAGCGTGACGCCAAGTTCGTCGAGACATGCCAGCGTATGCGGCACCAGTCCGCCCGCACACACTTTCGGTCGGGGATGATGTGCCTTTTCCAGAATCAGCGCATCGCGGGCCAGCTCCGGAGCGATCGCGTGCAGGTGCAGCGCCGTAGCGCTGCCGGCGGGACCCGATCCGACAATGACCACGGGGCGACGTTGCATGACTCCAGCCCTCGACAGCGGAGGCTCAAACGATACCCTGCCGGGACGGCACGTTGGCTCGCACCCAGTCGACGATGTCAGGAATCGTCGTGCCCGGCGTGAACAGCTCCGCCACACCGAGCCGCTTGAGGGCGGCGATATCCTCCGGAGGGAAGATGCCACCACCGAACACGACGACGTCGTCGATACCCTTTTGGCGCAGCATATCGAGCACGGCCGGAAACAAAGTCATGTGGGCCCCGGAGAGAATACTTAGTCCGATTCCGTCAACGTCCTCCTGCGCTGCCGCCTCCGCAATCATTTCCGGGGTCTGGTGTAAGCCGGTATAGATCACTTCGAAACCGGCATCGCGCAGGGCTCGGGCGATCACTTTGGCGCCCCGGTCATGGCCGTCGAGACCGGGCTTGGCAATCAGAATGCGGCGACGCGGAGACATAAGCGCAGACACCTATTAGTTGCCTAACTGCCTCACATCCCGACCGAGCCTACCACCCTGCCCTCTCACACCCACGCCGGGTCCCGGTATACGCCGAACACCTCGCGGAAGACGTCGGAGATCTCGCCGACGGTAACCTCGTGGTGCACCGCCTCGATGATAGGCGGCATGAGATTGCGGCCGCCGGCGGCAGCCTCGCGCACCTGAGCGATGGCGTCGCGCACCGACCCGGCGTTACGCGCCCGCTTACGGTCGCGTACCCGCTCCACCTGCTTGCGCTCGACGTCGGGGCCGATACGCAGGATCTCCATCGGCGGTTCGGCCTCGAGCTGGTATCGGTTGACGCCGACCATGACCCTGACGCCGGCGTCGAGTTGCTGCTGATAGCGATAGGAGGCCTCGCCGATCTCCTTTTGCGGGAAGCCGAGTTCGATGGCGCGAACGATACCCCCCAGCTCGTCGATGCGCTTGATGTAGGCAGCGGCTTCGGCCGCGAGCCGATCGGTCAGCGCCTCCACGGCGTAGCTGCCGCCGAGCGGATCGACGATGTTAGCCACCCCGGTCTCCTCGGCGACGATCTGCTGGGTGCGCAAGGCGACCAGCACCGCCTGCTCGCTCGGCAGAGCGAGGGTCTCGTCCATCGAGTTCGTGTGCAGCGACTGCGTACCGCCGAGCACGCCGGCGAGCGCCTGTATCGCCACGCGCACGATGTTGTTGAGCGGCTGCTGCGCGGTAAGGGTACACCCCGCCGTTTGAGCGTGTGTGCGCAGCAGCCACGACTTCGGGCTCTTCGCCCCGAAGCGTTCGCGCATTATGGCCGCCCACAACCGCCGGGCGGCGCGGAACTTGGCGATCTCCTCGAAGAAATCGTTGTGAACGTTGAAGAAGAAGGACAGGCGCGCAGCGAAGTTGTCGACCTCGAGGCCGCGCTCGATGGCGGCCTGCACGTAGCCGATGCCGTCGGCCAACGTAAAGGCAAGTTCCTGCGCCGCGGTCGAGCCGGCCTCGCGAATGTGATACCCCGAGATCGATACCGGGTGCCAGCGCGGCGCCTCGCGGGAACAGAACTCGATCATGTCGGTGACGATGCGCACGGAGGGTTCCGGCGGACAGATCCATTCCTTCTGAGCGATGAACTCCTTGAGCATGTCGTTCTGAATCGTCCCACCGAGCGCGGTCAGCGGCGTGCCGCGTCGCGCGGCCAGCGCGAAGTACATCGCCAGCAGGATGCTGGCGGTGCAGTTCACGGTCATCGAGGTCGTCACGCGATCGAGGGGAATGTCGTGGAAGAGCGCCTCCATGTCGGCCAGGCTCGAGACGGCGACTCCCTCGCGGCCGACCTCGCCCAGGGCGCGGGGATGATCCGCGTCGTAGCCCATCAACGCCGGCATGTCGAAGGCAGTCGACAGTCCCGTCTGGCCCTGTGCAAGCAGGAATCGAAAGCGCTCGTTGGTGTCCTCGGCGGTGCCGAAGCCGGCGAACTGGCGCATCGTCCACAGCTTCCCGCGGTACATGCTGGGGTACGCGCCGCGGGTGAACGGGTAAGTACCGGGGTGTCCGAGGGCCGTCTCGTAGGCCCATCCGTTAAGGTCGTCGGGCGTATAGGTGGGCTCCACCTCCAGGTCGGACACGGTGGTGTAGGCGGGCAGGCGATCGCCGTCCTTCGGGTACTGGGTCCGGAGCCACTCAGTCTTGGACTGCACGAATTCCCCTCCTCACGGCGCGCCGCGTCCGGGTTTGCCGTCCCTTGATCAGGCCGCGGGCGACGCGCGCCCAATCGGTCGGCACCAGCAACGCCAGCTCGCCGAGAGCGCAGAAGGTCAGGGGCTGGGCTGCAAAACGGCGGTCGTCGAGCATGCACGGCACGCCGTAGTGTTCGAGGAAGCCCTTGACCAGGTGAGCTTCGGTCGGGACCGGCGTCACGTAGCAGACCTCCCAAGACATGGTATCCGACTTCCTGGACTGGCGTGTCAACGCGCTGGCGGCGGCGTGGCCTCGCCTCAATACTCCGGCTTCAGATCGAAGCGGTGAATGGCGTCGATGTACCTCTGCGTGTGCGTGCGGGATCGCATGACCACGGAATTGGTGGTGCCGCCGCCCTTGAAGAAGCGCACACCGTGCAGGAGGTCGCCGTTGGTGACGCCAGTGGCGGCAAACATGATGCTTCCCGAGGCCATCTCGTCGGCGCGGTACCTCTTGTCCAGGTCGGGAATACCCGCCGAACGCACCCGCGCTGCCTCCTCCTCGTTGCGCGGCCGCAGGCGCGCCTGCATGTCGCCGCCGGTGCAGCGCATGGCGGCAGCGGTGAGAATACCTTGCGACGAGCCCCCGGTGCCGAGGAGCATATCGACGCCCGAATCGCCCTTGGCGGTGGCAATACCGGCGGCCACGTCGCCGTCGACCAGCAGTTTTATGCGCGCCCCGGCCCGGCGCACTTCGGTCACCAGCCGCTCGTGCCGCGGACGATCGAGGATCGCCACGGTGAGGTCGGCCACGTAGACGCTCTTCGCCTCGGCCAGGGCCCGCAGGTTGTCGGTCGGCGACTTGTCGAGGTCGATAACGCCGCGGCCCTCCGGGCCGACCACGATCTTTTCCATGTACGTATCCGGACAGCTCAGAAAGCCCCCGCGCTCCGCAAACGCGATAATCGCCAGCGCGTTGAAGCCGCCGGTGGCGCAAATCGTTGCCCCCTCGAGCGCATCGAGGGCGACGTCGATTTCCGGACCGGTGCCGTTGCCGACCCGTTCGCCGATGTAGAGGAGATCGTTGTCTCCGGGAGACCCTTCGCCGATGACGATGACTCCGTTGATAGCGATGGAGCGGAAGGCCTTGCGCATCGCCTCCGCCGCCGCCCTGTCGGTCGCCTCGGTATCGCCGCGGCCCATCAATCTGGCCGACGCCAGCGCCGCCGCCTCGGTCACCCGCACCGCCTCGAGAGCCAGGTTTCGATCCATGTCACACTCGCTTGCTACGCACCGGCTTCGGCCCCTGTGCCTGACTGTCGCCGCACCGCGTTGCCACAGCCGGGTTCCAACTCGTATCTATCCCGTTTAGTCACGTTGCGCCAGATTGCGCGCGCCCCCCTCAACCGCCCAGGCTCTCTTCGATACGAATCAGCGTCGAGCGGCCGCGCACCGCCGCCAGGCGGTCGATGGCGCGCAGGGCGCGCCGCACGTCGCGCTCGCGCGCCTGGTGCGTGCGGATAACCACCGGCACGCTCGCCCCGTGTTCGCGCTCTCGCTGTATCACCGAGGCGATCGAAATGCCGTGCTTGCCGAGCACTCCCGAGATCCGCGCCAGGACTCCGGGGCGATCGACGGCCATGAATCGCAGGTAGTATTCGCTCACCAGATCGTCGATCGGTTTCAAGCGGACACGACGCTGGGAAGCGATAGGATAGCCGAGGGGCGCAACGCGGCCGCGGCCGCCACCGATCAGATTGCGCGCCACCTCGATCAGATCGGCGACCACCGCCGTCGCCGTCGGCATCATGCCGGCGCCGAGGCCGAAATAGACACTGGAGCCCAGGGCGTCGCCCTGCACTGCAATTGCGTTGTAAGCGCCGTTAACGTCGGCAAGAACGTGATGACGCGGCACCATCGTCGGGTGTACGCGCGCTTCGAGGCCGGTGCCGTGTTCCTTGGCAATGGCGAGCAGCTTGATCACGTAGCCGAACTCGCGAGCGAAGCCGATATCGATCTGCCCGACGTGACGAATTCCTTCCACGGGAATGTCGGTAAACGCCACCCCGGTTCCGAAGGCGAGCTGAATCAACAACGCCAGCTTGTGAGCCGCGTCGATCCCGTCGACGTCGTAGGTCGGGTCGGCCTCGGCAAGCCCCTGCGCCTGGGCGGCTCCGAGGACATCTTCGAACTCGCCGCCGTGCTGACTCATGGTGCTCAGGATGTAATTCGAGGTGCCGTTGACGATACCGTAGACGGCACGGTTGCGGTCCCCGGCCAGCCCTTCCCTTAGAGTACGGACGATCGGGATGCCCCCGCCAATGCTGGCCTCGTAACCGAGGTCGACGCCCGCGGCCTCGGCGGCGGTAAAGATCTCGTGCCCGTGGACCGCGAGCAGGGCCTTGTTGGCGGTAACCACGCTCTTGCCCGTCCGGATGGCGCGCAGGACCAAGCGGCGTGCCGGCTCGTAGCCGCCCATGAGTTCGACCACGACGTCGACGTTCGGATCGTCGATGAGTTCCTGCGCGTCCGTCGTCAGCAAGGCCGGCTCGACCTTCACGCCGCGGTCGCGCCCGAGGTCGATATCGGCCACGCGCGCCAGCACGAGCCGCGTCCCCAACCGCGCGCGAATGTGGTTCCGATTAGCCCGCAGCAGCTTGATGACGCCGGTCCCGATCGTACCAAAGCCGATCAGGCCCACTCTTATGGCACTCGACACGACGGGACCCGGAGCTAGCCGACCCGGCGCAGTTGCGCGCTTCCCGCCTCGCCCAGCGCCTTGCGAATACCGCGGACTGCCTGGCGCGTCCGGTGTTCGTTTTCGATGAGTGCAAACCGCACGTGCCTGTCCCCGTGGTCTCCGAAACCGACGCCCGGGGACACGGCGACCTTCGCTTCGCGCAGCAGGAAGGTGGCGAATTCCAACGAGCCCATGTGCTGGAACGGCTCGGGGATGGGGGCCCAGACGAACATTGTCGCCCGCGGCTTCGGAGTCGGCCAGCCGATCCGATTCAGGCCGTCAACGAGGACGTCGCGGCGGGCGCGGTAGGTTTCACAGATTTCCTCGACCCAGTGCTGCGGTCCGTTGAGGGCATGGATCGCGGCGATCTGCACCGGTTGGAAATGACCGTAGTCCAGGTAGCTTTTGATGCGGGCCAGCGCCCCGATGATCGCCGGGTTTCCGACCGCGAAGCCGACTCTCCAGCCGGGCATGTTGTAGCTCTTGGACAGGGTGAAGAACTCCACCCCGACATCCTTGGCTCCCGGCACCTGCATGAAGCTCGGTGGCCGGTAGCCATCGAAGCAGAGATCGGCGTAAGCGAGGTCGTGTACGACCAGGATGCGGTGTTCGCGGGCAAAGTCGACGATCTTAACGAAGAAATCGAGGTCGACCACCTCGGTGGTCGGATTGTGCGGGAAATTGAGAATGAGCAGCTTGGGCTTCGGCCTTGTCTCGGCCATGGCCTCGACGAGTCGAGCGAAGAAGTCGTCGCCGGGTACGAGCGGTACCGTGCGGAGATCGCCGCCGGCAATGATGACCGAGTAATGATGGATCGGGTAGGTCGGGGTCGGGCAGAGCACCACGTCGCCGGGACCGAGAAGGGCAAGTCCGAGGTGGCCGAGGCCCTCCTTCGATCCAAGGGTTACGATGGCCTCTCGGTCAGGGTCGAGGTCGACGTCGAAGCGGCGCTTGTACCAGTCCGTCACCGCAGACCGCAGCTTCGGAATCCCGCGCGACAGGGAATAGCGGTGGTTGGTCGGTTTAGATGCCGCCTCGATCAACTTGGCCACCACGTGCGGCGGCGTCGGACCGTCGGGATTGCCCATGCCGAAGTCGATGATGTCCTCGCCGTTGCGGCGGGCTTCCTGCTTGAGTTCGCCGACGATGTTGAAAACGTAAGGCGGGAGGCGTTTGATTCTCGGAAAGTCGCTAGGTTCCATCGTGTCTTCCGCACCCTGCTCGACGGCCGCTCACTCACCACCGGAGGCGGTCGCGTTCGTCGCTAAGCCGCGCGTCAAGAACCACGGCACCATAAAGCATCGGCACGCCTACCGCAAATCGCGCCTCCCCACGACCGTTGGCGGGGTGCCGGCGACACACGTTTCGTGGGTGCTGCGGTCTTCACCAGTGGCGTGGGGCCACGCCAGCGGCTCAGCCTTCGTGGCAGAGTAGCCCGCGCGGCTTGGGCTGACAGACCATCCGACCGCGTATGGCCTGATCGCCCACGGCAACGCACACATCGAAAACGACCGGGAACCAGACGCCGTCGGACATCCGCGCGATCGGCGGTTCCGAACCCTGGTAAACCACCGTCGTGCCGGTAGTCCCGGAAGTGAAATTCACGGTTGCACCGTCGCTCCCCACGGCGTTACCGGACGCGTCCAGCACGAACGTTGCGGTGTGTTGTTTGCCGATGTCCTTCGAGCCGTCCGTCAGGTCGGCATCGGTCATCCAGTCGAACATGTGTATCGTCACCGGCGCACCTGCACGCGGTTGCAGGTTGCCGCACATCCGGGTGCCGATGACGGCGGAGAAATCGAGGCCGAGCACGTCGTACCATGTCAGGCGCATCTGGGAGATGTCGGCACGGCACGCCGATTCGCAGACTGCCGGCATGGTACCGCCGCCGCCCCCGGGAATCGTCGGAGTGGCGGTCGGCTCGACCGGAACCGTAGGAGTCTCACCGCGTCCGGGCCGTGGCGGACGAGTCGGCTTTGCCGGCTTTACCGGCCGACCGCCGTCCACCGTCGGGGTGGCGGTCGGTCGTGGCGTCGGGGTGTTGACGTCACGGTTGGGACGGGTCGGGCGAACTCTGCCCGGCCGCAAGCGTGGCCTTTGCGTGCGCGGCGTTGCCTGGACTGTCGGCAGCGGAGCGCCCACCACCCCCCCGGTCGGCGGCCGTAAGGACACACCGGCAGATACCGCCGCAAGGTTGTTGGAGCGGTCTTTCTCCCACAGAATTTCGTCCGGGTCGACGACATTGACGAGGTAGTACGAGCCCGTCGGCACTGGGCTGCCGCCGCGGTCGAGGTCTATCGCCTGCCCCGGCAGGAAACGTTCGTAAACGTCCTTCCAGCCCACCGAGATTCCCTGAATCCCCTCCTGGCTGTCACAGGTCAGATTGGTGACCTGGCGGGGGTTGCGCGAAGGGTGGTAGCCCCGTGCAACGGCGAGGTCGAGCAGGCAGTAAGACGCCTTGACGCCAGCCGCCACCAACGGCCCCGTGCGCGGATTGTCGCGGCGCAGCTCGTAGCCAACGAAGTTCTCGAAATGCCAGTGTTCATGAGTCGGGTGGAACTCGAAGCGACCGGTGGCCCGCGCGCATTTGGATCCGTCGCGGCGCCACAGGATCTGATAGCCCTGGGTTACCAGACCCTCGCCGGTCGAGATGGTGCGCCCCTCGATCACGAGCGGCCCGTCGCCAATATTGGCGACTCCGGTCGTGAACTGCATCTGCCGCCCCCCCCCGACGATGACGTTGCGGACATCCGCGGGCGTATCGGGTGCCAGGTCCGGCAGCAGCAGATCCGGATCGCCAATGTAGCATTCTGGAAGTGTCGGATGGGCAGGCGCCTGCCCTTGCACCGGGTTCCCGTTCGACGAAACGACGCCTACCGCAAGGATGGCAAGAGCCGAGATAATGGATGAGCGCACGTGACAGCCTCCCTCATACCTGACCGGGCACGCCCCGTGCGGCGCAGCCGCGGGGGGCACGGTTTGGACAACGCAGCACCTTTCAAGCTTACGGATCAGGTACCACAAGCCCTCGAAATTCGTCAAATAAAAAATGCCCCGGGCCTCGAAAAGCGCCTGCCCCCCCTGGGCGCGCACCGCGTGCCCTCACGTTCCCGAACGACCTTCGGGAGGTTTCCTCCCCGCCCCTGCCTTGCGACCGCGGGGTTGCCCTGGCCGGGGCGGGGTCGACGCCTTGTTCTTGCGCTGGCGACCCGGCGCTGCCGGGCGAGCGGGGCTCGCAGTCGACCCCGTCTTCGTCCTGGTTGCGGGCGCCTTAGGCACTGCAGCCGCCCCCCGTCCAGCTCGTCGGCTGGGCGGCGCCGCCTTGCCGCGTACACCACGACGGGAACGTTGCGCTGGTGGCCGGGCACTGACCGCCGTCGGGCCCTCGTGGGATGCGGCCGGTTCGCCGCCGGGGGCCCGGGCCGCCGCGGCGTCGGGATGGCGCGCGCCGGCCGCCGGTGTATCCACCGCGGCAGACGGCGCGAGGGCCGCCGCAACCGCGTCATCAAGGGTGCGGTCGGCGGCAGTCGAGGTTACGGCCGCGTCCCCGGCACCCTCGGCGGTCGCCGCCTCCTGCCGGTCGAGTGGGTATTCCTCTTCCTCGATATCGGCGCCGGAGTCGATTCCAGCCGCAAATTCCTTTGCGCGAGTCGGCTCCGTTGCCTCACTCGGCGCCGCGGTAACAGCCGCCGGCGCCGCCAGACCAAGGCGTGTCCCGAGTTCCACCAGACCGTCCGCGACGGCCACCGCCGGTGCGACCCCGCGACCGCGGCGCCGGCCCCGGCGCCGGCGTCGCCGCTTGCCGTTCTTATCCGGCGCGGTCGGCACCGGACCGCTGGCCGACTGGCTCTGATTGGTCGCCGTCGCCGCCGGCGCCGGCACTGACGCTTCCGCGGGGGCCGTGACCCCGCCAAGACGGAGGCCCGTGGGTTCGCCCGTGCTCTCTCCGTCGACGCGGGGCCGGCCCTCAAACTCCGACTGATGCGGCATGAGGTCCTCGCGCAGCACGACCTGGATACGGGTTCCGTAGCGGCGCTCGAGTTGAGCGAGGTCTTCGCGCTTTTGATTGAGCAGGTAGATCGCAACGTCTCTCGGCACCGACACCTTCAAGGCGGCCAGATCGCCATGGGCGATCCGATTGTGCAGCTTGCGCAGGGCCACCAGAGCGGCGGACTCGGTCGTGCGCACGAGGCCGTGCCCCTCGCACATCGGGCAGGCCACGTACGACGTTGCGGCCGCCGCCGGCCGCAGGCGTTGGCGGGAGACTTCGAGGAGGCCGAAGTGGGAAATGCGGCCGACCTCGTGGCGCGCCTTGTCCTCGTGCATCGCCTGGCGCAGGGTCTTTTCGATCTCGCTAACGTGCTGCGGGCTGCGCATGTCGATGAAGTCGATCACGATGAGACCGCCGAGGTCGCGCAACCGCAACTGCCGGGCGATTTCCACGGCCGCCTCCTGGTTGGTCTTGAACGCCGTCTCTTCCTGACTGCCACCGCGCGTCGAGCGCCCCGAATTGACGTCGATGGCCGTCAGCGCTTCGGTGCCGTCGATGACGATAGAACCGCCCGACTTAAGCGGCACGCGCCGTTTGTATATCGACTCTATCTGCGACTCGACGTTGAAGTGCGAGAAGATCGGCTGGTCGCCCTGATAGAGCCGTAGCACCTGCTCCTTGTCCGGCATCACGTCCCGGAGAAACTGCTGGGCGCGCAGGAAGACTTCTTCGTTGTCGACGTAGATTTCGTCGATGTCGGGGGTGAAGTAATCGCGGATGTTGCGCAGCACCAGGTCGTGCTCGCGATACACCAGCGCCGGGGCCCGCTTGGTCTGCGCCGCCTGCCGAATGCTCTCCCACAGGCGCAGCAGGTAGCTGAGGTCGCGCTGGAGTTCGCGCACTCCCTGATCGAAGCCCGCCACCGTGCGTACGATGATGCCGAAACCCTCGGGCGGGTCCAGCTTCTCGATCAGCGAGCGTATGCGCTGGCGTTCTTCCCCTTCAATGCGGCGGGAGATGCCGGCGTCGTCGGAGCCGGGGAGCAGAACCAGATAGCGGCCCGGCAGGGAGTAAAAGGTGCTCAGCGTGGGCGGCTTGTTGCCGAACTGCTCCTTGGCGATCTGTACGAGAACTTCCTCGCCGGGCTTCAAGACGTCCTGGATGCGCAGTCGCCGGCGTTCGCCGTTACCGTTGCCTTCGCGTACCGCCGGCGACAGGTTGCGAAAGCACACCTCGTCGAGAGGCAGAAAAGCGTCGCGGTCGGCGCCGATATCGACGAATGCGGCATCCAGCGCGGGCTGCACGCGGTGTACGACCGCGCGGTAAATGTTCCCTTTCAGGTGCTCACGACTGAACGATTCAATCTCGAACGAAACCAAGACTCCATCGGCAACGATCCCCACGCGGCTCTCCTCCGCGTGCGTCACGTTGATCAACATGGTTTTCGGCATGCAAAATCCTCTTCCCCGCCTCCCGCGCAATCATGGTTCACCCCCGCGGTCGTCGATAGTCCTGACCGTTCGGACCCGGGCCGGCATGCGGGCGTCTAGTGCGGGTCTCATGGGCGTGAGGAGGTCTTTGCCGGCTGCTGTGCGAGGCGCCGGCCACCCTCGGCGGTGAGCACGCCGGCGAGCAGAACGAGGACTGCCGCGACGAACCCGTGCACCGCTTCGAGACCGGCATACTGAGCACCCTGCGACAGGCGCTCCAGCACCCCACCAATCTGCAGCAACAGAGACCACACGGTAATTGTCATGACGAAGATCATCGGCACCATGGTAAACCAGTACCGGCGGCCGCTGCGGTGCAGCCACACGCTCACCGCCAGCAGCGTCAGTGCGGCGAGTAACTGGTTGCTCGTGCCGAACAGTGTCCAAAACGTGCGATACGACCCTTCCCCGGCCGATATCAGAAAAAGCGCCGGAACTACAATCGTGGCGGCCGTCGCCGTCACGGCTCCGACCGCACCCGACCACCCTAGCAGCTCTTGCAAGATATATCGCCCCAGCCGCGTACTGACATCGAGCGTGTCGAACACGAAGGTCGAAAATGCCATGGCGCCGAAGGTAACCGCAAAGGGCAGGTGTTCGCCGCCGATCAGCAGCGTCAGGAACTGCCCGATCCCGGTACCGTAAATCGTACCCGGCGGCCGGCCGGCAACCGCCGTCGGCGCGACGATCATGATGGTCGCCAGCGCGATCACCGCCACGAAGCCCTCGAGCAGCATCGCCCCGTAACCGATCGGCTGGCAGTCGCTCTCGCGGCGGATCTGCTTCGACGTCGTCCCGGAACACACCAGACCGTGGAAGCCGGAACATGCACCGCAAGCGATGGTCACGAAGAGAAACGGCACGAGCGCGCCTGTCGCACCGGGAACCGTCCAGCCGACAAAGGCTGGCTGGCGGATCTCGTAGCCGCCGAAAAATATCCCGACGACCCCGACGAACAGGGCCAGATACAGGACAAATCCGCCGAGATAGCCGCGCGGTTGCAGCAGCGCCCACATCGGCGTCAGCGAAGCCACGAAGCAGTAGCCCAGGATGATCAAACCCCAGGCGCGCGGCCCGAGCACGAGTAGCGTCGAGACCTGCGTCCCCAGCCAGACGACGCCAAGGGTGGCTGGAACGAACAGGACCGTTAGCAGCCAGAGTGGGGGGCGGAGCACGCGATCCACGATACCCATCGCCACCGCGAGCGCCAGATACATGACGCTCGCCGCCGCCACCGCCCCGCCGGGATTGAAAGCCACGTCGCTTCCGGCCAGATCCTCGCCCCCGCTCACGAAGGTGCTGGCGGTGATGTCTGCGAAAGCGACGATGACGTAAAGCAGCGCCACCCAGATGAACAGCATGATCGCCAGCCACGACCGCGTACCGATCGCCTCGCGGACGATCTCGGCCACCGATCGACCGTCGTGGCGGACCGACGCGACCAGGCTCGAAAAATCGTGTACCGCACCGATGAACACCACCCCGATGGCAATCCAGAGAATGCACGGCAACCATCCGAACTGCATGCACGCGAGTATGGGACCGGCGATCGGCCCCGCCGCCGCAATGGCGCTGAAGTGTTGGCCGAGCAGGTAGAACGGCCGCGTCGGAACGAAGTCAATGCCGTCGTTCTTGCGCACCGCCGGGGTCGGCACATCGTCGTCCAGCCGGTACTGCGCGGCAATGAAGCGACCGTAGAACGTGTAGCCCGCACCGAGGACGACGATCGCCACGGTGGCAAACAACGGCAGCGTCATGGCACCATCCAATGGCCGAGCCCCGCCGGTGGAGTCAAGCGGGCTTCGCCGGCGCAACGCCGGTTGCCGAACGACGGCGGTTTCCGATAGTGTTCCGTCACCCATGCGTATCCCGGATGCGATCGGGCGGAACGGACCGCTGTACTCCTTCGAGTTTTTCCCGCCCAAGACGCCCCAGGGCGAAGCCAACCTCTATCGTACGATCGACAGCCTGCGCCGACTTGACCCGGCTTTCGTCTCGGTTACCTACGGCGCGGGCGGCTCGACGCGCGACAAGACGATCGAACTGGTGTGCCGCATCAAGCACGACATCGGCATTGAGGCGATGGCACATCTCACCTGTGTCGGCGCCGACCGGGCCGGCATCGACGACGTGCTGCAGCGCCTGGCGGCAGCGGGGATCGAAAACGTCCTGGCGCTCCGCGGCGACCCGCCGCGCGATCAACCGAGCTTCGTGCGGCCGCCGGACGGCTTCGGGTACGCATCCGAGTTGGTGGCGTTCATTCGCCGGCGCGGCTTCCCCTTCGCGCTGGGCGGCGCCGGATACCCCGAGGGCCACATCGAGTGTCGCGAACTCGAACAGGACCTGCGGCATCTCAAGCAGAAGGTGGATGCCGGCCTCGACTTCATTATCACCCAGCTCTTCTTCGACAACGCCGATTACTTCGCCTTCGTCGCCCGCGCCCGCTCGCACGGCATCGCCGTGCCCATCATCCCGGGCATCATGCCAATCACGAACTACGGTCAGATCGAACGCTTCACCGCAATGTGCGGTGCCCACATACCGGCGGCGCTCCGCGCCCGCCTGGCCGCGGTGGCCGACAACGACGAGGCCGTTCGCAGTATCGGCATCGACCATGCCACCGCACAGTGCCGGGATTTGTTGGCGGGCGGCGCTCCCGGAATCCACTTCTATACCCTGAACCAATCCCCGGCGACGCGGGCCATCTTCGAACGCCTGCACCAAGCCTCCTGATCTATCGTGCCGACAATCGTAACCTTCACTCCGCTCCAGGCGCCGACCCGGACCAACGTGCGTAGCGCCGGCCGTCTGCTGGCACACCGTTGCGAAGATCTCGGCGGCCACAAGCACAGCCAGCGTCTCCCGCTGGGCAGCGTCCGCGGGGTCATGTACCTCGACGCCCTTTGTTTGTACTGCGGGGCCCACTTCGTCTGGGTGGACGACGAGTCGACCGAAGAGGAGCACCCCGGTGCCTGACCCCGCTCCCCGGCCTCGTAACCTCGGGCTCTTGCGGCGCCCTGCCTGCGGACATTTGGGCCTCTTCGAGGGTACAGCCGAAGCGGAAGCCCTGGCAACTCAGGGGGCGAATCAAAAAAATTCTGCCCGGCGCAAATTCTTCTTGACAGGAGAAGCGCGCTCAGGGTAACAACAGACCCATCATTAACCAAACGGGCGCGCACAGCGACCACAGGGAGGGCAAGATTATGCTCGCAGGAATGAGAGGGGTACTGAGACATCTAGGCTTCGCGATCTCGGTAGCGGCCATGGCGGCGTTTCTGTCGCTGCCGGCGCTGGCCCAGAGTAAACCGCAGAAGCCCCACAAGCCCCACAAGCCGCAGAAGGAAGTCAGCAACCCGGACAACCCGGGCAAGCCGGACGTACCGCAGAAGCCGCACAAGCCCCACAAGCCGCAGAAGGACGTCAACAACCCGGACAACCCCGGCAAGCCGGACAATCCGCAGAAGCCGCATAAGCCCCATAAGCCGCACAAGGACGTCAGCAACCCGGATAACCCCGGCAAGCCGGACAATCCGCAAAAGCCCCATAAGCCCCACAAGCCGCACAAGGACGTCAGCAACCCGGATAACCCCGGCAAGCCGGACAATCCGCAGAAGCCGCACAAGCCCCACAAGCCGCACAAGGACGTCAGCAACCCGGATAACCCGAGCGTCGACAAGCCCCACAAGCCCCACAAGCCCCATAAGCCGCACAAACCCCAGAAGTAAGAACGCGCCTTTCCGCCTCGCTTCGCCCGTTTGGCGCGGGCCGCTTTGGGCGACAAGGCGGGGGTCTCTATGACCCCCGCCTTGTTTCGTTTCGGGGGTCCGGCGATTTTGGCTTTCTATGCACCGGTGGTGTTGGCGCCTTGTCCCCGGGGTAGCGGTGATTCTCCTCTGGGCCGCGCTGTCCGCCCCGGCGGTCGCCACCGAGCTACCTCTCCGCCTGACCGTCGACGAAGCCGTCCGGTTGGCCGCCGCCCGCGCTGATCCGAAGGCGCTTGACCTCGCAAAAACTCAACTCGATCGCAGCGCCGCCTGGCTACCAGGCAACCCATACCTGAGCGGAGGCGGCGGCAGCACGAGCATCGCCGGAATCGCTCCCAGCCAGTTCATTTTCCTTTCCCAGGAGTTCGAAATTGCCGGGCAGCGAGAGCAGCGGATGGCGGCCGCAACGCACGGCGTCCAGGAAGAGCAGTGGGATCTCAAGAGTTCGGTGCTTAACCTGGGCGCCAAGGCACGTGCCCTGTTTGTAACCGCAATCCTCAATCGCGATCGTCTCGCTCTGGCGCGCGAAGACCTCGAGGCCGCCCAGCGGCTCGTCAGGAACCTTCCCGCTCCGGCTACCACATCCGATCGCATCGAACAGAACTCAGCCCTCATGCAAGAAAGTCGTGCGCGCCTCGCCGTCGACGCCGCGCGCCACGCGAGCGAAGATAGTCTCGACGCATTGCGCGCCCTCTGCGGTCTGCCGAACACACAGGCACTCCAGCTCGAGGGCACCGTCGAACCTCATATCGCCCCCGTGGCTACGGTTGAAACGCTGGTCGAACGCGCTCAGCAGCGCCGGCCCGACTTCGTGGCCCGCACTCACGCCGCGAAACGCACGGCACACGAACTCGAACTGGCGCGCCGCGAACGCATCCCGAACGTCAATCTCGGCACCGGGGTGACCCGCTACCAGGACGGCGAGACTGTGTGGGCCGGGGATATCGGCCTGTCGTTACCGGTATTTCAAACCGGCGGACCCGCCGTCCAGGACGCCCTTGCCGAGAGCAACGAAGCACGCCGAGAGCTCGCCGACCTCGAAGCCATGATCGCCCGGGAAGTGCACGACGCCTACCGTAGCTTAACGGTCAATACCGCCAGCCTGCGGGCCTACATGGACGATCTGGTTCCCCGGAGCGAAGAGAACCTGCGTCTGGAGCGACGCCTGCTCGACGAAGGCGAAGTCACCGTATCGGACCTGATCGGCCTCGAGATCGACCTCCTGGTAGCGCGCCGCGGTTACCTGGATGCGCTGGAAAACTACCACCTGAGTCTGATCGATCTCGAACGCGTGACCGCCGGCTCGATCGAACCGTGACGGCGGTAAGGTTGGGAACCGGCGGGGAGGTGTCTACGCGGAGCGATCGCGACCAATTCCCCGGCGCCGCGCATTGAGGCCGATCGCGAACCCGGTGACCAGCATGAGCCACCCCGTCGTCGATCGCCCCGCCGCGTGCATCGCGCAACCGGCACCCTCGGCGACCGATTCGTAAACGATCGCGCTGCGCGGCGTGCTGCGAACCACCGTCCCCGCCGGAACGGGCTGCGACAGCGGCGCATCGAGGCTCAGCGTGTTGCTCAAAGGCGCCCGCGAGTAGCCCACTTTGAGAGCCACCCTGGTCCCTGCGGAGTCGGCCAGGATCTCGATCAAACCCGTCTCCGGGAAGCTCGTCGCGTCCTGCAGTGCCAAATCGCGGTCGCCCGTCGACGCCGACCGGATGACAATGCTCTGCCCCTCGGGCAACCGAGTCGGGCTGGCGCCCGTCGTCGGTCGTGCCGTTGCCGTTGCCGTGGGCGGCGAGGTCGGAAGCCCCGGCACCGTCGGCGTGCGCGTGGGGGTTGGCTTTGCGGTACCGGCGGTTGCCGTCGGCGGCCGCACCGTCGCGGTCGGCGTCGGTGCCGTCACGCCCGTGCAGATACCGGCCGGACACACGCTCCCCGACACACAGCAGTCGACATCTTGCCCACAGGACGCGTCCTGGTAATCGGAGAAACACACCGCCCCGCCGCAGTCGTCGTCAGACGTACACAGATCGCCCTGGCTCGCACCGGTCTGGCAGACCCCGAGACAGAACTTCCCGGTCGATCGGCATACCGAGCCCGGGCACTGCGCATCACGCAGGCAGGGAAACCCCTGCGACTGACCGCCCAAACATACCTTTTGCGAGCCGGTACACGGCCGGCCTCCACTGCAGTTGAAGTCCAGGTCGCAGCATTCGCCGGCAAACGGCCCGCCCGAACACGTTCCGAAGCTCGCGTCCGACGAGCACACCGGGGTTCCCGAACACGTTCCTCCGGCACACGAGCAGGGAAAGCCGTCGTCGTCGCCGCCATCGCAGACTCCCTGCGACAGAACGCAAACGCCGCCCGGACAGTCGTCGTCGGAACCGCACGACTGCCCGTCGCGGGAGCCGAGCGAGCACAGGAATTGACCGTTTCCCTGCGCCGCCGCACTCCCGGCCGCCCACGGGGCCAAAAGCAACACCACGGCGAGAGAGCACATCCCCAATCGCGTCGAATCGATCACCCTCATGTCAGCAAACACCCCAACAGTAAGTCTTTTGCCGCTCTGCCGCGGTTAGTCAACAAGAAAGGCACCGGCCACCGCGGTCGCGTTGACAACCGCGCGGCCGTGCGCCACTACCAGCAGAGACGGCCCCGGGCCGGCCGGATGCCCGGTACGCCCCGCCGCAAGGAGCCATCGTTCATGAGCGAGTACAGCGCGTGGTTCGAGTGCATCAATGGATGTCAGAACCGCTTCAGTCTCTTCGAGGTTATCTACCAGTGCCCGAGCTGCGGCGATCTGCTGGACGTGGTCCACGACGTTGCGGCACTGCGTCGTCGCTCCGCGGCCGCCTGGATGCAGTTGTTCGACGACCGCTACCGTCGCAACACCTTTCCGTTCGGCTCCGGCGTCTGGGGCAAGAAGGAATGGGTGGTGCCGTTCATCGACGTCGAAAACATCGTGTCCACTTACGAGGGGTGCACCAATCTGTTCTGGGCCGAACGCTACGGCAAACTCCTCGGCGTCGAGGACCTCTGGGTCAAACAGTGCGGCAACTCGCATACCGGATCGTTCAAAGACCTCGGCATGACGGTCCTCGTCTCGGTGGTCAAGCAAATGATCGCCGAGGGGCAGACGATCCACGCCATCGCCTGCGCATCGACCGGCGACACCTCGGCTGCCCTCGCCAACTACTGCGCGGCGGCAGGGATCCCCGCGGTCGTCCTGCTCCCCCGGCACAAAGTGTCGCCGGCCCAACTCGTGCAACCCCTGGCCAACGGCGCCCTGGTGCTCAGCCTCGACACCGACTTCGATGGCTGCATGGCTCTCGTCAAGAGCATCACCACGGAAAAGACCGTCTACCTCGCCAACTCGATGAACAGTTTGCGTCTCGAGGGTCAGAAGACCGTCGGCATCGAAATCGTACAACAGTTCGACTGGGAAGTTCCCGACTGGATCGTGATTCCCGGCGGCAATCTTGGGAACGTGAGCGCCCTCGGCAAGGGCCTACTGTTGATGCGCGAACTCGGGCTGACGCAAAAACTCCCGCGCATCGCCGTCGCTCAGGCGGCCCATGCAAATCCGTTGTACCTGTCGTACCTGAAGAACTTCGAAACCTTCGCGCCGGTTCAAGCCCGATCGACCCTCGCCAGCGCCATCCAGATCGGCAACCCGGTGAGTTGGAAGCGCGCCGTGCGCGTGTTGCGCGAGTTCGAGGGCGTCGTCGAACAGGCCGACGAGAACGAACTTGCCGACGAAGCGGCACGTGCCGACCGCACCGGGATGTTCAACTGCCCGCACACCGGCGTTGCCCTGGCGGCGCTGCGCAAACTCGTCGAGCGCAAGGTGATTCGCTCGAACCAGCGGGTCGTCGTCATCTCCACGGCGCACGGACTCAAGTTTGCGGAGCAGAAAACCCGCTATCACCTGCGCCAGATCGAGGGCGTGCAGTCGAAGCACGCAAACCATCCTGTCGAGCTCCCGGCGGACCTCCGTCAGGTCACCGAAGCGATTCGCCGTTACGCCGACAAGATCAAGCTCATGGAGGCCTGACGTGTCAGCCGACAAACGGCCGCCGCGGCGCCATGGCCCCGGTACCGTGGCCGTACACGGCGGCGAGCCCCACCCGAAAGCCCAGAATGCGCTGAGCACCCCGATCTTCCAGACGGCCACTTACGTCTTCGCGAACTCGCAGGAAATCGCCGATCACTTCGAGGGACGGATCGACCGCGAGGAATACGGCCGCTACGGCAACCCCACCCAGCGCGTTGCCGAGGAGAAGATCGCCGCCCTCGAAGGCGCGGACGCCGGCCTGCTCTTCGCCAGCGGCATGGCCGCCATCACAACCACCCTGTTCGCCATGCTCTCCCGAGGCGCCCACGTGGTCGTCACCGACGACGCGTACCGGCGCACCCGGCAGTTCCTGAACCAGATCCTCCGACGCTACGGCGTCGAGATCTCGACCGTGCCGGCAGGCGACTACGACCGCATGGAAGACGCGGTCCGACAGACGACCCGGCTGATATTCAGCGAATCTCCCACCAACCCGTACAACCGCATCCTGGACCTCGAACGCGTTGCCGACATTGGCCGGCGCCACCGCGTCAAGACGGTTATCGATGCCACCTTCGCCACACCCGTCAATCAGCGGCCGCTCGACTTCGGCATCGACCTCGTCATCCACTCGGCGACCAAATACCTCGGCGGCCACAACGATCTGCTCGCCGGCGCCGTCGCCGGCAGCGCGGACCTGGTCGCCGCCATCCGCGAACTGCAGGGCGTCACCGGCGGCATCCCCGATCCCTTCTCCGCCTTCCTGCTCATCCGCGGCATGAAGACCCTCGAGCTCCGCATTAACCGGCAGAACGAGAATGCCCAACGCCTCGCCGAATTCCTCGCGGCCCACCCGGCCGTCGAACGTGTCCACTACCCCGGCCTGCCCAGTCACCCGGAACACGCTGTCGCCGTCCGGCAAATGCGGGGCTACGGCGGCGTCGTGTCCTTCGAGGTCCGCGGCGACCTCGCCGCCGCGTCTCGCGTGGTCGACGCCTGCCGCATACCGCGTATCGCCCCCTCGCTCGGTGGCGTCGAAAGCCTCATCGAGCAACCCGCGCTCATGAGCTTCTACGAGCTGACCACCGAGGAACGCCTCGAAGTGGGCATCAAGGACTCCCTGATCCGTTACTCCGTGGGCATCGAGAACGCCGACGATCTGATCGCCGATCTGGCGCAGGCCCTCGATCACGGCTGAGCAACCGGCACCGGGCACACGGTACAATCCCTGTGTCGGTCAACTCCGCAGCGCCAGCCTGGTGCAGCGTCCGCTTCGGCACCGGGATCCCCTCGCGCATCAACGCGTGTAACGCGTCTTGCGCACGGCGTTGGCAGCCACGTCCGCACGGCTGACGTGATACTGGAACTTCTCGCCGTTCAGCCACCCGGGCACACGATCCCCGTAGTGCCTTTCGGGCTGGATGCGATTGAAGAACGGGGCTCCCAGCCCACCGGCGTTACCGTTGTTGCCGCCCGGCAAGGCATTCACCGCTTTAATGCCGGCCGGGTCGAGATCGACCACCAACCGCATCGAGGGCCCGCCGGAGAACGTGTAGTCGTCACTGTTCCAGCTATACGACGCCGGGTTGACCGTAAACCGGCCGCCCGGGGCCGCAAAGGGGCCGAGATCCCAGCTCCCGATGCCGGCCTGGCCGAAGAAGTGCTGGAAGCGCACCTGATGGATGGCCCCCCATAGCCAGTTTTCCGGCTCCGTCGTGGCGAACTCGTCGGCGAGAAATTCGAGTCCATCGCGCAAAGCACCCAGCAGCATCTCGTCTCGCGTCTCCACCGCGGGGGTTTGCCGGTCGTCCCACAGACTGCTCTCGCCGTTATCGCCCTTCGTGTGGACAAGGAATCCTGCATCCTCGCGATCGATATCCTCGAGGATGTGCAGGATGGCCTTGGTTGCCTCTTCGCCGCCGGGGGCACCGATGCCCGTGCCGGCGAAGTCATCGGCAAGCACCCGCCGCCCGAGCCGCGTCGCCCAGCCGGTGAATATCGAGGCTGCGATCGCATCGCTGCGTTCCTCCGCCGATACCGGCACGGTGCGCGGCGGAACGTCGGTCCGCAGCGCCGCCGGGTCTATTCCCGACGCCATGTCGTACGGTGCCGAACCCGCTTTCGCCTCGCCCCACGCTTCCAGCCGGGTAAGGGCATCGGCCATCGCCGGAGTCACGAGGTCGGGACGATTGCGAGCCGCAGTCAGGAGAAACGGCATTAGGCGCGCGGCCTCCAGGCTGGCCGTGTCGTACTGGTAAGCCGACATGTCCGCCATGGTGATCTTCGCGCCCGGTGGCCGGACCCCGTTGCGGTTACTGAGCAACTCTTGGATGCGCTCCTGGCGGAAACCGATGTCCGCCGAGTACGTCAGGTATATGGCGTCGTTGAGCGGATCGTTATCGAGGGTGTTGCCGATCTGGTCATTGTTCGCCGTGGCGAGGAATCCCTCGGCCGGATTTGTCGCTTGCGGTATCTTCTCGGCCGGCAGCCACAGCGTCCGTCCCTCGCTATCGGTGAGCCACTCGGCGTCACCGGTGCCCGACACCGGGAGATACGGTACTACCTCGGCGGGGCGCTGGGGAATCAACACGCGCGGGAAGTACGCTATGTCGCCGTTGACATCCGCCCACACCCAGTTCTGCGCTCCCACGGAGAAGTTCCTGAGCGCGTCTCTGAACTCCGCCACGTTGCGCGCCCGGTTGATCTCGAGCAGGAAGCGGGGATCGTTGGTGATCTCGTGTCCGGTCCAACGGAACGACATCCCCGTGGCCGCCAGACCGACGACGTCGTCCCGCAGGTTGGGATCGGGTGCCATCGGCCCGTGGTGAGGCACAACCTCGATCACGAAAGTGGCGGGACTGCGCTTCTTGATGTGGAAGGTTTCCTCGATCCGCAGCACCGGCACCTGGCGACCCTCGAACAGCACCGTGCGCGGCGACGCGGGGTAATCCGGCGGGGTAGTGATAGTCTCGACGTAAACGTCGGTAACGTCGAACACGGCTACCGTGCCGCCCCATGCCCCGCGGTCGCTGTGTCCCAGAATGACCCCGGGCAGGCCGGGGAACATCACCCCGTTGGCGTAGCTCTGGTGCCCGTCCGGGTGCGGCGAATTGAGGTGAATCATGTGCCACACGGGCGGGTTAAACAGCGCCAGATGCGGGTCGTTCGCCAGCATGGCGTGACCGGTCGCCGACAGGCGCGGCGACACGATCCAGTTGTTGCTGCCAAGTCCCCTGGCCCGGTCGCCAAACGGATTCTTGGCCCGCGTTTCCGCCAACGCCGCCGCCAGCGCATCCAGGGTCTCCGGCGACGGCAACGCGGGAATGACCTGTGGGACCGCTACCCGCTCCGCTGCCCCCCGGCCGGACACCGGCAACACGGTCGCTGGCGAGCCGGGGGCGGACCGGAAGACGTCGCGCCGCACGGCTTTCGGAACTTTCTTCCAGATGCGCGCGAAGTTGATCTCCTCGCCCAGGGTCTCGGACAGACTCCACGCCTGCAGCCGTGCGATGGCCATGGTATCCTGCGGCCGCCACGGTTCGAGCTGATCGGGTTTCAGTCCAATGAGCAGTATCTCGGCATACTCCGGCGGCAGCGTCGCGCCATTCTTGCCTGCCCGGAGATCCGCGAGCCACGCGTTGACCCCGGCGGCGTACGACCTGACGACATTCGCCGTCTCGGCGTCCGTCGATTCGATGTGCTCCCACAGCACGTCCTGCAGGCGCCGGCCGTCCCGCGTGGTAAACACGGTCCTCATCTCGACGTCCATCTCCAGCGTCACGCGACCGAGTATCTCGCTCAGTCGCCCTTCGGCCACACGCCGGAACGCATCCATCTGCCAGAAGCGCGCCGCCGCCGTCAGGTATCCCTGCATGAAGATGGCGTCGTCGAGGCTCCCGGCATAAACGTGCGGTACCCCGAGAGCGTCGTCGACCACGTCCACCTGACCTTGCAGCCCGGAGAGATCCACGGTGGCGGCCGTCGGAAGTTCGGCAATCGGGTCGGCGGCGCCGGGGGCCGGCGGCACGGGCGCGCCGTCGTTGTCACCGCACGCCATGAACCCCAGAATGCACACCAGAACCCCGACCGGGGCCATTCGACGACCACGCATCTCGACCTCCCTGTCACCTGGCGCCGGGGCAACGCCGTCCCCACCGGCAATCGGTAACGCTTTGAACCCTTTCGCATCTAGGAGCACCGGTCGCGGTTAGTCAACCGGACCGCGCCGGCGACGCTCGCCTCTTGATGTCGAGCCACAAAACCGCAACAGTCGCCGCGGAGGTTACCCATTGCGGCCTGGGGGTAAGACGCGGCGCCCGTGGACTGGCGGCGGATCTCAGCCCGTGCATCGACGGTGGCGCGGGCGGTTTCCGGCCTTGCTGGTGTGGGCACTCGTCTCCGCCGGCGCCGTCACGGCAGAGCCGGCTTACGACGTACCGCGGCGCGAGGACCACGGGGATCTGATCGTCCTGCACGTGTACGGCTCGTACTACGACATGGGACGGCAGCAGGTAAGTCTGCTGGGGGACGTCGCCCGACGGATGTACGAGTATCACCTCGAGAAGTACCGCCGTCACGTTGCGGGCGGCGGCATGCGCCTGAGAATCGTCGACTTCGGCGCGACGGTCCTGCCCATCGTCGGTCCATGGTTCGAAGAAAGCGGTTTCTTCGACGAGATGAATGGCGTTGCCGACGGCCTCGGGGTGCCGCGAGCCGACCTGTTGCGGGCGGTTATGGCTTCTTCGTTCGGATCGACGGTCTTTGCGGCGACCGGGGCCGCCACCGCCGACGGCGGCGCGCTTATCGGGCGCAACGTCGACTGGGGCGACGGGAATGGCGTCCTGCGTCCGGTCCTTGTCCTTGCGCACCCGAGCAACGGCGACATGCCGTACATCCTCGGCGGTTGGCCTCTCATCGGCCTTCCTGCGATCGGCATGAACGCGGCGGGTTTCTCGTTGTCGTTCAATTTCTTCATCACCGACGAATTCATGGGAATACCGCCACAGATGCGCGATCGTCGCGCGCTGCAGACGGCACGCACCGTCGCTGACGGCATTCGGGTATTCACCGAGGTCGGCAAGCGCGCCATGCCGACTTTCATGGTGATGGCCGACGCCGCCGGCGAGATTGCCATGCTCGAATGCACCCCCAGCGCCTGCGCCACCTTCCGTCCGGAGGGCGACTGGTTCGCGCAGGCCAATCACGCCCGCACGCCGGTGATGATCCCGTTCGATCGCTATCGATCTCCCGACTCGTTCGAGCGCCTGGCGGCAATGGAGGCAGCGGTACGCCCCCACGTCGGTCGACTGACGCCGCTGCTGGCATCGCAGATCCTTCGCGATCGCTCGAATACGCGTTACGTGACCGATCCCAGCGTCGCCAATGTTTTCGTGCTCAACGCCGCGGTGTTGCAACCCGCGACCAGGACCCTCTGGCACGCCGTCACGATGGAACCCGCGGCGCCCTTTGGCGCGTACCGGCCGTTCTCGGTCGCCACCGACCTGACCCAGACCCCGTCCCTGCCGGCCGACCCGCGTGTCGACACGCCGGAGTTTGCCCGCGAACAGGCACTGCTTGCCCGCGCCCGCCAGGCGGTGCGCGAATACGAGGCCGGCAACTCGGCGGCGGCCGGCACGATCTGGGACGACCTGGCGACCGACGAATCCGGGATGCTGCACCCGGATCGACTGGCCTTTGCGCGCGCGATGGTGCGCTGGCGGCTGGGCGACGCGCTCGGTACGGACCGACTGTTGGCCGGGATCGATTTGGAGCGAGCGCCCTTCGAGGTGCGAGTCGCCGCGCTCCTCGCCCGCGCGATCGTCGCCGACGAGCGCGGGCAGCGCGCCGCCGCCCTCGTTGCTTATCGGGAAGCGCTGGCAGCCCTCGACGCGGCGCCGCAGTACACCGACTTCGGTACCGCCGGGGTGCGCGACCACGCCCAGGCCGGCCTCGCCGCCCCACTGAGCCGCGCCGTCGTCGAACCCATCCCGCATCTCCAGTACCTGCCGGAGTGACCGGTGGGCGCACCCCATGAACAGGGTAATCCGAGAGACATTCCGGCGGACGGCGTGAACAGCCTGGGAGAGCCTGCAATCCTCCCCAAGATCTTCGCAGGACAGGAATGTGAGGCGGGCATTTGAGGCGAGGTGGCGCCCGTCAAAGCGCTGGTCTTTACCCGGGTTGAGGTGGGCGGCAACAAGCGACAGTCCTTGACGCCGGCCGGTTCGCGGTGGATTTTGCACGATGCTCGCGGACGGGACGATCGAGGCATTTCGCCTCCAGAGCGGGTTTTGCGAACGCTTCGATTCTCCGCTTTACGCCGAGTTCCTCGCGCGCGCCGCTGACGACATCGAGGCGGGCGGCCCAATTGCGGACGTGCTCGACGGCTGGCAGGGCTTGCCGATGGCCGACGCTCTGCCGTTGCGCCTCCTTGGCGCCGCTCACCGCATGGTGCTCGAAGGCACCGCTCCCCAGCTCGCGCGCTTCTATCCCACCGCCGGTGGGACCCCGCACATGCCCGATGCCTGGCTCGCGTTTAGCGATCTAGTCAGGGCGCGCGCCGACGAGTTCCGCGCGGGCCTCGCCCGCCAGGTACAGACGAACGAGATTCGTCGCAGCGCCGCCCTGCTCGGCGGCTTCCTCGCCCTCGCCAACGAACACGGCTTGCCGCTGCGCGGCCTCGAGATCGGGAGCAGCGCCGGCCTGAACCAGCGCTGGCACCGTTACCGGTACGAGTTAGCGGCATGCGAGCCCGATCGACCGCCGCCGGTCACGACTTTCCGACCCGCCTGGGGAGACCCGGCAGCGGCCGTGGTGGTGCGCTGCGGCTGGAACGGCGACGATGCCGTTCTGCGCGGCCGGGTCCAGGTGGCGTCGATGGCTGGATGCGACATCGCGCCCATCGACCTCGCCGACGTCGAGCAAGCCCGCACTCTCGAGGCATTCGTATGGGCTGACCACGTGGAGAGGCTCGGACAACTCCGCACCGCCATCGCCGCGGCGCGCTGCGATCCCCCCCGAATCATGCGCCGCGCCGCAGCGGACTGGCTGGCCGAGCAGCTCGACCCATCGGTCCAGGGCGTTATCTCCATCGTTTTCCACTCGATCATGTGGTGGTACCTGTCGGAAGACGAACGCACACGCGTTACGGAAACGATCGCCGCCGCCGGGAAGCGCGCGACACGGGCTGCGCCCGTCGCCTGGCTCCGTCTCGAAATGTTCGGCACGCCGAAAGCCGAGCTCCGCCTGACTTCGTGGCCCGGGGGCTTAGAGCGCACACTCGCCCGCGCCGATCCCCAGGGGCGATGGGTAACCTGGTTGGGTACGTGCGGACCTTGTTGACCGTCGGCACGCGCGCCGGTGGGACCTGAGCTGGTTCATGGGGGTAATCGACGAGTCGATTGCTCGCCGCGCCAATCGCAAGGGCAACTGCACTGGACGCTTCCGGGAGAAGCGGTTTCACTCGCCGGCACCACTCGATGAGGGGACGTCCGTTCGCTACGGGGTCGTGACGCCTCCCTGACCGGCCCTCCAGGGCAGGTGTAGCGGTTGCCCACGTGGCCGCCCGCCCGTTCCAAGGTCAATCGACGACTGAGCGTCTCGTGAGTGTCTCGTCAGTTGCGGGTCAGTTGCGCCAGTTGCCCGAAGTTCTCTCAGGTGGGCGTTGACGCGACCTCGCTGTGGTGCGACACTGCCCGCGGTTTGTCGCTTGACTACGGGGAGGTAACCAATGTCGTCACATCTGCGTCTTTGCTTGCTCGCTCGGGTTGCTGCGGCGGCAGCGCTAACTGTTCTATGGATCGGGGCAGCCCATGCTCAGCCGGGGACGCTGATCAAGACGATCGCGCTCCCGGTGACCGGTTTCGGCGTCAGCGTCGCCGCCGACTGCACCGGAAACATCTTCTACACGAACGCCAGCGATTCGAACCTTTACACGATCGACAAGGATGGGAACCTCCTCGACACTACGCCGGTCACGGCGGCCGGCAGCGGTACGCCGCTGTTCATGGACGAGTTCGCCTGGGATGAGGGTCGTAAGGTTCTGTGGGCACAGGAGCACAACACCAATCCCATCAACGTGTACCAGCTCGATCCGACTACGGGCGTCGCGACTTTCGCCTTTGCGGGCGGATCGAGCATCGGCTCCTTCCGCGACGGGATCGGATACGACGGTACCGACGACAGTCTCTGGATCAGTGGCGACGTGAGCAGCGTCATCGATCACTACACGACCACTGGCGCGTTCATCAATCAGATCACCCCGAAGAACGCCGGTGGTGGCACCCTCGGCTTCATCAGCGGCGTCGTGGTCGGGAACGGCGATTTGCTCTATCTCGGGCAGAACGGCCTCGTGCAGATCGTTCAAGTCGAGAAGAGCGATGGCGACTTCCTGGGCGTGTTCGCCTCGCCGGGCGGTACGCGCGACGAGGGTCTGGAGTGCGACCCGGTGAACTTCGCACCCAACCTGGCCCTGCTCTCCCGCGAGGCCGAGGGAGGTGGCGCTATTGCCGTCATCGAGCTGGAACCGGGGACGTGTTCCTGCGGTGGTGGCCCCCCCGTACAGACCTCTCCGGTGCCCGCTTTCTCGCCCGTCGGCATGGCCGTGGCCAGTCTGGTCGTTGCGGTTGGCGGGTTCCTCGCCGCACAGCGCCGCCGCAACTAGACATCCCTCGTCATAACCGAAACCAGGGACCGGGCCGGCATGACCGGTCCGGTCCCTGCGCTTTCAGGTACGACAGACGAGGCATCTCCGACAGCGGACTTCCCACGTTGTTATACAGCCCCCTTCCGGGTCATCTTTCGCGTCTTGCGCGACACCTGTGCTCACCGAGAACACGGGCGCCGTGCCTTCTCGACGTCGTGCCGTTTCCGTCACTCACGGAAGGCAGGGACCGGCGCGGCGCACTGCCGCGTACCGCCGAGCTGCACCGACAGCGTGTCGCAGCTCACCTGCCCACGGTTGCCGCTCTTCGAACAGCCCAATGATGAACATTCGCAAAGATACGGACCAGACGCGGATCAAAAAACCAGGGGGCTGGCCCCTCTCGGAGCCAACCCCCTGATTTCCTTACTCCCCGGGCCGGACTCGAACCAGCGACCAATCGGTTAACAGCCGATCGCTCTACCGACTGAGCTACCGGGGACCACGTTGCGGCCGCGTCGACGATCTTCGACCACGCGGAAAAAGGGGTGGGTACCATAGGCATTGTGGGGCTGCAAGGCGTTGCTCGTCGCTCTTACCGCGCGGGCCGTCGTTCGCCGTTTGCCAGCGTCCGTGGCCTGCCCTATACCAGCGGCGTTACAGGGAAACGTTTGTCGCATGCCCCACCGAAACACCCCTGCGGACCGTGCTGCGCTTGGCGCCGAGACGCAGTGCGCCGAAGCCGCGGAGAAGAGGTGACTCCCGATGTGCTACGTCTGCCCGAAGTGCCGCGAAACCTACACCGTACAGCCCCCGGGCGGCACGTGCACCAACTGCGGCGCGACGCTGGTGCCGGACGTGGAATCGCGTGAAGCGGAACAGCGCGGCGAACCCGAGGGAGTTTTCTCTCCCCGGCGACGACTGTAAGTGAGCCTCGACCTCAATCGGAAAACTGTCGACCCGAACTCATGTCCGAGTTGATCACCATGTGGCGGAACACGCGCATGGTCGTACTGACGGCCATGAGCGCGTCGCTCTACGCCGCCATCTTGATCCCCTTCAAGGTCCTGCCCATCATCCCCGGAGTGACCGAGTTCCGCCCCGCAAACGCAGTGCCAGTCGTGTGCTCCTTCCTGTTCGGTCCGGCCGCGGCCTGGGGTGCCGCCATTGGCAATGTCATCGGCGACTTCTTCGGCGGTATCGGCCCCGGCGACTTCTTCGGCTTCTTCGCCAACTTCCTTTACGGCTGCGTGCCCTACAAAGCATGGGAGGCGCTGACCGATCGCGACCCGATCCCGACATCCCCGGCCACCTGGATCGCCTTCACCGGGGTCGTCCTGCTGGCCAGTGCCGTGTGCGCCCTCGTGGTCGGTTGGGGCATCAATCTGCTCGGCTTCGTCCCCTTCTCCGTGCTCGGCAATGTGGTTCTGGTCAACAATTTCGCCGTGGCGGCCGTGCTGACACCCTTCCTGCTCGCCGTTATCTACCCACGCGTAAAGCGTGGCCGGCTGCTCTACAAGGACCTCCTGCCCCCTAGACCACGCCGTCCACGCCCGGTTCGCCTGCTTGCCCTCGCCCTGCTCGTCGCCGCCGCCGGCGCCGGGATGCTCCTCGGCAACCTCCTGTCCACCGGCGCTCTCGTTCTCCCCCTCGTCGGTGCCGGCGCCGGCACCCATGGACTCGCCGTCGGTATCGGCCTGCTGCCGATCGTCGCGCTTATCGTTCTGGCGCTGTACCTGCTGTAGCGTGCGCTCCCCCGCCCCAATCGCCGTCCGGCTGGACCGCGTTTCGTTCACTTACGCCGAACAGACGCGCCCCGCCCTCCACGAGGTGTCGCTGACCGTACACCGCGGCGAAATGGTCGTCGTCATGGGCGCCACGGGCGCCGGCAAGACGACCCTCGCCAAGACGATCAACCGCACCGTGCCGACGTTCCAGCACGGGACACTCACCGGCACCGTGACCGTCCTGGGCCGCCTGCTGGCAACCGAGAGCGTCGCCCAACTCGCCGGCCTCGTCGGCCTCGTCTCGCAGGACTTCGAGGCCCAGCTCTTTTCGACCAACGTCGTCCAGGAAATCGCCTTCGGCATGGAACAGCTCGGCGTTCCGCCCACGGAAATGCGCCGCCGAGTACCGGCCGCGCTCGCCGCCGTGGGACTCACCGGCTTCGAGCGCCGCGATCCGACGACTCTCTCGGGCGGCGAGAAGCAACGCCTGGCAATCGCAGCGACTCTGGCACTGCAGCCCAATATCCTCGTCTTCGACGAACCGACCACGGACCTCGACCCGATCGGCAAGCTCGAGATCTTTGCCGTCCTGGGACGCATGCGGAAAGACGGCATGACCATGCTCGTCATCGAACACGAAAGCGCCGCCGCCGAAGACGCCGACCGACTGGTTGTCCTGCACGAGGGACGCGTCGTGGCCGACGACACACCGGCGCGGCTGCTGCCACAGGTCGATTTCCTGCGCGCGCACGGCGTTCGCCCGCCCGACCTGCATTCCGTGGCCACCGCACTGCGACTGGAACCCGTCCCGCGCTCGATCGACGATGCCGAAGCGGCACTGCGCCGGCGCCACCCGTCGAACCCGCCGCAGACCGCAACCCCCGTCGCCGCCGCGGCACCGCCGCATGGGCACCCAGCGCCGATCGTCGAGGCTCGCGATCTCACCCTCGCTTACGAAGCGGGAACGCGCGCCCTCGACGGCGTCTCGCTCGCAATCTTCCCGGGCGAACTCGTTGCCCTGATCGGGCAGAACGGTTCCGGCAAGACCACGCTGGCCAAGACGCTCAACGGGCTACTGCGTCCCGATACGGGAACCGTGCGGCTCGGCGACCGCAACCTCCACGAGCTGCCGTTGCAGCAAGTCGCCGCCGATATCGGCTACGTCTTCCAGAATCCCGACCACCAGCTCTTCGCCCCCACCGTGCTCGACGAAGTAGCGTTCGGACCGCGCAATCTCGGCGTCACCGAAGAGGAACTCGAAGACCGGGTGCAGACCGCCCTGGCCGCCGTCGGGTTGCTGGGCTGCGAGGGCGAGGATCCGTTCCTGCTCGGCAAGGGACAAAGGGAGCGCCTCGCGGTCGCCTCCCTGCTGGCCATGCGGCCGCGGCTGCTGATCCTCGACGAGCCGACCACCGGCCTCGACTACACCGAGCAGGTCCGCATGCTCGACCTGATCGCCGCTCTGCACCGGGGCGGCATGGCCATTCTGATGATCACGCACAGCCCGTGGGTCGTCGCCGAGTACGCCGAGCGCGGCGTCCTGATGCAGAGCGGGCGCATCCGCTTCGACGGCCCGTTGCGAAATCTGTTCGCCGAGGAGGACTTGCTCGCGGCCTCGCACTTCCGGGTGCCGGATGCCACCCGGCTGGGCCGCCGCTTCGGGTTTACGCCGTTGTCAGTCGCGGAGTTGGTCGCCGCACTCGCCGGACCGCCAGGGGAGCGTTGAGCCGTGCCGCTGTTTCTCTACATCGAACCGCCGACCCGCCTGCACGCACTGCACCCGATCGTGAAGGTCGTCGGCATGCTCGCGGTGTTCGTGGCGGCGTTCGTCGGCGAACGACCCGTAAGCCTGCTGCCGCTGACGACGCTGGCGGTCCTGTTGATAGCTGCCGCTAACGGATTCCCGAACGTACGCCGCCTGCGCTGGCTGTTCGGGCTGGTCTTTGCGATGACCTTCGCCATCTGGACGTTGTTCTTCCGCGGCGGTACGCCGCTGCTGCAATGGGGGCCGCTGCAAGTAAGTCGGGCCGGCCCCGAATTCGCGCTTGGGATGGCACTGAAGCTCGTAACGTTCCTGTCCATCGGCGTGGTGTTTCTATCGACAACGAAAATCGAGGAACTGGCCTGGGCGCTGACGCGTCTGGGGATGCCTTACAAGCTCGGTTTCACCATGACGCTGGCCTTCCGCCTGGTACCCGTGTTCATCGATTCGGCCACGACGGTGGTACAGGCGCAGCGCTGCCGCGGCTTCGACTTCGACACGGGCGGAATCGCCCAGCGAGTGCGCCGGTACGTGCCGGTAATCGTGCCCGTATTCATGGGCGCTTTGCGGCGCGCCGACGGCATGGCGATGGCCCTCGAAGGGCGCGGCTTCCAGTCGGGGCACCGGCGGACCACCTACGATCATTACCGTTTCCGCGGCACCGATGCCGTGGCATTGCTGGCCGCACTGGTAGTCGCCGCCGCCTACGTCGCACTGTGGTACGCGGGATTCACCGCGGTGCCGCTAACCTAGGCCGCCGACATGAGGACGAACTCCCGCGTCCGCCCGCCCCGGCCCCGAACTTCGTCGCGCTCGGCAGGTCCAGCCGCGCCATGAAGGAACGCGGCGTGTCCAGGGAATCCGTCCTCGATCTCGCGGTATTCGCGGCGCTGGCCGTCGGAACGCTGGTCTTCTGGCAATTCCGCATCGTGCAGACGGGGTACGAACTCGCTGCTCCGTCCAACGATCTCTTCATGCAGATCTACCCGATGTCCCACCGGGCCTTCGCGTGGTGGCGCGACGGGCAGATCCCACTGTGGAACCCGTTTCAGTATTGCGGCGTTCCGCTGCTAGCCACCGTGCTCTACGGCATCTTCTATCCGCTGAACGTGTTCTATCTGCTGGTACCGCGCACCGAGGTCGCCATCGAGTGCACGGTGGTTCTCCACCTCTTTGCCGCCGGCCTCTTCATGTATCTGTACTGCCGCACCATTCGTCTCGGTCGTTGGGCGGCAGTGGCCGGCGCCGTGGTGTTCATGTGGTCCGGCTTCCTCGTGTTGGAGGCCCTCTGGTTTACTCCGGCGCTGTCGGCGGCGGTATGGCTGCCGCTCGGGTTCCTCGCCATCGAAAAGATCTTCTCCGACCGGCGCTTGCGCTGGGCTGTCCTGCTGGCCACAGCGGTAGCCATGCCCCTGCTCGCAGGGTGGCTGCAGACCTGGCTTTACTCGATGTATGCGCTCGCCGCGTACTCGGCGGTGCGACTGACCGCCGCGTGGTTTCGTCCAGGCGAGAGACGTCACCTCGTTCGGCTGGGCGGTCTGCTTGCCGCCGGCGCGGCGATCGGCCTGGGCCTGACCGCCGTTCAGCTCCTGCCGACGCTGGAGTTGCAAAGTCTCGGGCCGCGACGCCCGGGGGGTCTTTCAATCGCACAGATGCTCGCCTACGGCCCCGTCGCGCCCGGCAAACTGCTCGCGGAAACCGTGGATTCCCGTGCCGGACATCCCCGCTTCTCTTATCTCGGCATATTGCCGCTGCTTCTTGCGCCCCTCGCCTTCTGTACGCGCGGCGATCGCGTACGCGTGGCATTTCTCTGGTGCGTCCTCCTGCTCTCTGCCGGCTTTGCACTGACGGTCCACACACCCCTGTTCTCGTTGTATCGCGCCCTGCCCGCGGCAACGTGGTTTCGCATTCCCAACCGCATCCTGTTCCTTTACGCGTTCGCCGGCGCGGTCCTCAGCGGCATCGGCCTCGACACCGTGATGAGCGCGGCACGCGACCGGCCCGGCCGGCGCCGGTGGTGGGTGCTCGGTCCGATTCTCTTGCCGGGTGTGTTCTGGCTCCTGGCGGTGAACATGCCGGGGCGTAGTCGCCTGTATGCGGTCGCCGGTGTCATCGGCATCGCCGCCGTCTTGCTCCTCGGGCCA